>JBAUHD010000263.1:0-4885 GCA_049680085.1 Acidobacteriaceae bacterium | reverse complement strand
CCCCCACGGGAGTATGGCGGCGCAGAACGGGGAGCATGACGACTGCGTGATGGCCATGGCGATGGGGCTCCATGTGCGAGCGGAGTTGATCTCATCGGGAGGCAAGACGAAGGCCGCGTAGTATTTTAGGAACAGCAAAGCGGCGAGGGACGATTGGCGGTATTGGCGGTACAGCAGATCCGGAGAATGCGGGGCGGGGCGCAGGGCCACTTGATGCTGGGCGCGGACGGCCATGCCTATGTGGTGAAGTTCCAGAATAATCCGCAGCATTTGCGGGTGCTGGCGAATGAGTTGATGGCGACGAAACTGGCCGCGGCGCTGGGGCTTTCGGCTCCGGCGTGCGACGTGGTGGAGGTGACGGATTGGCTGGTGGAGAACACGGCGGAGTTGGATGTGGATTTTGGTTCGCGGCGCGAGCGATGCAGAGCGGGGCACTGCTTCGGCTCGCGCCTGGTGGGAGGGCTGATGCCGGGGCATCGGGTGGATTATCTGCCCGAGGAGCAGTTGGCGGAGGTTCGGAACCTGGAGGAGTTCGCGGGGATTCTGGCGCTGGACAAGTGGACGTGCAATACGAACGGGCGGCAGGCGGTTTTTTCGCGGAAGGGCCGGGAGAAGCGGTACACGGCGACCTTTATTGATTATGGATATTGCTTCAATGCGGGCGAGTGGGTATATCGGGATTCTCCGCTGCGGGGCGTGTATGCGCGGAACGCGGTGTACCGGGGCGTGACGGGGTGGGAGAGTTTTGAGCCGTGGCTGAGCCGGGTGGAGACGCTTGCCGAAGAGACGGTGTGGGGGATTGCCGAGACGGTTCCTCCGGAGTGGTACGAGGGCGACGCTTCGGCGATCGAGGCTTTGGTGGAGCAGTTGTTGAAGCGGCGGTCGCGGGTACGGGAGTTGATTGATGGATTTCGGGAATCGTCGCGGGAGCCGTTTCTGAATTGGGGACGGAGTAAGGAAAAAGTGAGGATGGAGCCGTTTGTCGAGGCACAATGGGACGATGAGCTGAAGAGTGGAAGGGTGATGTAAGGTGGGCCGCGGAAGTAAGTTGAGGGCGGATTCTATCCCAAGGACAGGAGTGGAGCGGAAGGCGTGAACGAGCGACAGCCATGTGAGTTTTCCCTGGTGCGGTATGTTCCGGACCCGGTGAAGAACGAATTTGTGAATATCGGCGTGCTGCTGCGGGAGGCGGGGCGGCCCGAGAGCGCGGTGGTGCGCTTCACGAAGGACTGGTCGCGGGTGCGGTGCGTGGACCCGGACGCGGACACGGCGATGCTGGAGGCGTTGGAGACCGAGGTGCGGCGCAGGCTGCTGGAGGATGGGCAGGCGGTGATGAAGACGCTGGAGGACTCGTTCTCGAACCTGGTGCAGCTTACAGAGTCGAAGGCTTGCCTGGCGGAGTCTGTTCCGGCGGAACTGGAGCAGTTGATGGCGCTGCACGTGGAGGCGCGGAAACGGGAGAAGGTTTCGCGGAGGAGCGGGCGGGCGGCGGTTCTTGTGCGGATGCGGGCGGAGTTTGAACGGGCGGGGGTGTGGGACCTGATGCGGAAGCGGATTGCGGCGGCAAGCTACACGCGGCCCGGCGATCCGCTGCGGATTGATTGCGGGTATCGGCCGAATGGGGTGATCCGGATGTTTCACGCGGTTTCGCTGGAGGGGGATTCGGAGATGGCGAAGGTGCTGGCGTTCAGCGTTCCGGCGCTGACGGACGGAGTGCGGCGGATGGAGAATGCGGAGCTTGAGTTGACCGCCGTGGTGCATCCGGTGCGGGAGGCGGCGGAAGACGCAGAGCATGTGGACCAGTACCGGTTTGCCGTGGAGACGATGGAGGCGCAGCGGATTCGGGTGCTGACGACGAGCGATATGGGACGGGTGGCGGAGACGGCTCGGCGAGAGCTTCGGGTTTAGAAGAGCAGGGAACAGGGACCGGGAATGGAGCTTGCGGTTTAGGGTAATCAGGTTTGAGATTCATTCGTGGAAGGGGCATGGCTTACGCCATGCCTTTTCTTTTGGAGTTATGGCGAGTGTGGAGGGGGAAGGCGCGTGGGTGTGAAGGATTCAATTCGGAATGCGTGGAAACGATTGGGCGCGGAGGAAGTTGCGGCGACTGGGGCGCAACGGAATGCGGTGCAGCGGAACGAGGCGCAGCGGAAGACGGTGGCTCTGCCGTCGATTCTGAGCCCGTACCAGGCGCAACGGGCGCTGCCCAAGCCGACTCCGGCGAATCTGCGGAAGTTTGCGGAGACTCCGGTGGTGCGGCGGGCAATCAACATTATTAAGGACCGCGTGGCGAGCATGGACTGGCGGGTTCGGCTGAAGCGCGACTACACGCCGGAGATGGTGGCGAACGCGGCGGAAAGGCTTGCGGTTCTGCGGCGGGGGCTGGAGGAGCCGAACGATTCGGATTCGTTCCGGACGCTGGTGGAGCAGGTGCTGGAAGACGCGCTGGTGGGCGGGTTTGGCGCAGTGGAGATGGATCTGACGGGGGTTCCGGAAAAGCCATTTGAGTTGTGGCCGGTGGATGGGGCGACGATTCAGATCAATCCCAAGTGGGATGGCTCGCCGGATTCTCCGCGTTATGCGCAGGCGACGGGGCTGACGGGGGGCGCGGGGCTGGTTCCGCTGAATGATGACGAGTTGATGTATGTGCGGATGAATCCGCGCAGCTACACGCCGTTCGGGCTGGGGCCGCTGGAGGTGGCGTTTGAGACGGTGAACACGTTCCTGAGCGCGCACCGGTTCGCGGGAAAGCTGGCGAGCAATTCGGTGGTGCAGTACGCGCTGTGGCTGAATGAGGCGACGCCAGCGCAGCAGGAGCGGTTGATTCGCTGGTGGCAGGACGAGATTGAAGGCACGGGGCGGGTTCCGCTGATCAGCACGGAGCAGAAGCCGGAGGTGCTGCGGTTTGCGCAGGGAACAGACGCCGATTTGCGGCTGAGCTGGCAGCAATTTCTGATCCGCATGGTGGCGAATGCGTTTGGGCTGCCTCCTCTGCTGCTAGGCCTGGAGCAGGGAGTGAATCGCGCGACGGCGACGGAGTTGATGGATGAGGCGTTCCACAGCGCGATTACTCCGCTGGCGCGGCTGGTGGCGGAACACATCACGCGCGATCTGTTTGCGAAGCGGCTGGGCTGGCGTGAATTTGAATTTGTGTTTAACGAACTGGATGCGCGGGACGAGATGTCGGGGATCCAGATTCAGACGGCGCTGCTGGCGGCGGGGGTTCTGACGGTGAATGAGGTGCGGGCGATGCGCGGGCTGGCTCCAATGCCCGACGGCGCGAGCGCGAAACCGGATCGGCAGAAAGAAGGGGAGGTTGCGAAACCAATATTGACACAGACGAATTGATCACGGAGAAGAAATCGGGGGAAGCAGGGATGAGACTGGAGGCACTGGCAGTCGCGCTGCCGGAGGTGGCGGGACATCCGAATCGGGTTCCGTTTGAGGGCGTGCTCACGCTGGTGGACGAGCCGAGCAATCGTCCTCCGTCGGGGGCGCGCGGGCATCGCGTGATTTTGACGCGGGTGGCGGCACTGTCTGCGCTGCCGTCGCTGATGGGCATGGCGGTGGATTATGCGCCGGGCTGGGACGGGCATGACGCGCGCCGGAAGTGCGGCATCATTACGCAGGCCGATGTGGAGGGCAATCGGCTGCGGGTGAGCGGGTATCTGTTCGGGAAGGATTTTCCTGAAGTCGAAGAGCGGATGCGGCGCGGCACGGCGGGCGCGATGGGGATGTCGTATGAGATTGCGGACGCGCATGTCGAAGACATGAACGCCGAAGTCTGGACGCTAACACGGGCGACCTTTACAGGTGCGGCGATTCTGCTGCGCGAGAAGGCCGCGTACCGCAACACATCTTTTCAACTGGCCGCGAAGCGCTGCCGGGGACTCGCTGCGCGGCGGGCTCCGCTGGCGGAAAGGCCGCGGGCGTTGAACGGACGCAACACCTGGGAACTGGAGAAAGGAAAGGAAGCACGATGGAAATAGAGGCAAACGAAATGCTGAACGCGAGCGCGGAGAAGCTGAGTGCGGCAGCCGGCCTGCTGGAGCGGATGGTCGAGCGGATGGAGCAGCGCGAGGCTGAAGCGATGGGCGAGGTGCAGAAGATTGTCGCCGAGGTGGATGGCGGCGTCTCTTCCGCGCGGGAGATGGAACTGGAGCGGAGGCTGGCGCAGGCCGAGCAACAGATTGTCGAGCTGAGGGCGCAGGAGTCGAAAGGCGCTTCCGTGCGGAAGACGCTGCCCGCGATGACCGCGCAATTGCTGGCCAAGCAGGGCATCACGTCGGTGGAGTCGATGGAAGCCGGCGCTCTGGATGCCGCGCTTACCGGGCTGAGCCTGGAGCAGCGCATCGCGGTGAAGTCGCAACTGCTGCGGGCGGGGATTCTGAGCTAAGGAGAATCTCAGAGGAAAGACATCTCTCAGGAGCTAAAGCCCCTGAAGTTTTTGTCGCGGTATTGGCACGGCTGAAACCGTGCCCTGACACAAAGCTACGATGAGACAAAATTCCTGATTCGCGTTTGCACAATGGGTCCGCCGCGGCGGGCCTTTTCTTTTGGCGCAGGTTTTACACCAACAGCCCCATGCGGGCGGAAGGAAAATGATGAAGGCAAATTTTTACGATATTCATTCGGCGGCTGACTACATCGGGCCTGGGGCGGTGGAGGTTCCGCTCTACCAGACCGAGATCACGGACATTGTTCGTCGCAACAGCCTGTTTGGTCAGCGCATCAAGCAGGTTCCGGCGACCGGGCATCCGTCGCGCTACTTTGAGGAAACGGCGATTCCGAATCCGGGCACGGCGGGCTTTGTTGACCCGCGCAACATCGTGGCTCCGGTTGTCGCCCCGACCCGTGTCGAGCGCAGCGTTCCGCTGAAGGCCGT
>JBAUHD010000262.1:0-3543 GCA_049680085.1 Acidobacteriaceae bacterium | reverse complement strand
ATCTCGGTGGGATGGAGCTTCCAGAGGGCGCGATGTCCGGGGCGGGAGGGAGTTGGCGTTCGTGGCACGGAAACTATTGGGGAAATTTTGTGTCGAGGGCGTAGATTTCCTGGCTGCCGATGTCGCGTGTGGCAAGGATGGAGTCATCGGGGCCGAGGCCCGTCCATGCGCCGAAGCGCCCCGCTACCAGGGTGCCGCCCTGCGACAGATCGACAATGTGCCGCGGCATGCGGTCGGCGAGGCAGACCCGGTAGACGGGCAGAGCTTTGACCTGGAATTGATTGAAGTAGATGCATTTGCTGTCGCTGCTCCAGTGAGGATAGTCGACCTCCATCTTGAGTAGGTCCCGCCACTGGTGATCCGCGAAGCTGTACAACACGAGCCTGCGGTAATCGCCGCTGATGGCCAGCAGGTAGCGTCCATCGGGCGACCAGCGGGGCGAGAACAGGCCGGCGGAGTCGGGCACGTCCGTCATGTGTCGCGTCTTCAGGTCCAGAATGTGGATGTTATTTTTCGTGGATTGTCTGGCCCGCTCGGAAGTGCCGCCGTAGACCATCGAGTTCCCGTCGGGCGACCATGATCCATCGGTGCGGTCGGAGTCGCCGGAGGTGAGCTGTTGCGGATCGCCGCCTTCAGCCGGGACAGTAAAGATTTGCCAGAACCCGGCGGGCTGGCGGGCTGCGAACTCAATCCGCGTGCCGTCGGGCGACCAACTCGGGAGGCTGACTTCCGTGGGCGGAAAGCTCAACTCGTGGCGGTCGGTGCCGTCGGCGTTGCTCGCCCACAGGATGCCCTCGGGATAGGAGACGTAGGCGATCTTTTTGCCGTCGGGAGTAAAGGTTACGCCCTCGGCGGAAAGCCCGGAGAGCCAGGGTGTAAAGGTCCTCGTTTTCTCGTCGTAGCGGATGAGCTCGTCGCGGCGCATGGAGCCGATGAAGAAAACCTTTGAGCCGTCTTTGCTGGGCAGGGGAGACTGGGAATTGATCTGTCCCACAGTCAACCGAACCGGATCGTGGCTGACCTTGCGAAGCAGGTCGCCCTTGACGCGGATCGCCCACAGGTTCGACATTCCTTCGTGGGTGGCCTGGAAGACGAAGTAGTTGCCATCGCTGGTCCAGTTGCCGCAGCACTCATTGGTGGGATTTTCCCAGCCAGTGAGCAACTGCCGGGGGTGGCTGCCGTCGGCATTCGCTTCCCACAGCGAGTTGGTGCTGAGGGTGGAATTGAATACGCTGAAGAGAAGAATACGGCCGTCGGGCGAGGGTTGAACCTCGAACGGAAAGCCCGCGCTCACGGTGAGAAGTTTCCGCGATTGGCTTCCATCGAGGTTCGCGGTGTAGACATCGTGCTGGAAGGCATACAGCATGGCCTTGCCGTCCGGCGTAAACGCTCCGCCGCCCGTCGCAATCAGGTCGCCGACGCGGCGGGGCTGGCCGCCGGGAATGGACATCAACCAGAGGGGATCGCCATGAAGAAAACCGGGTGGCCCTGGGGTGGCCCCATCAATGAGCAACTCCGGGCGGCCGGGCACGATGTTATCGATCCCGGCAAAAGCGGGTGGGAGGCCGATCGGAACCGTGCCGCCGCCCTCGGTCGAGACCTGCATGGGCTGAGTTTCCACGGGGCCGTCGCTCTCGTTAAAGTAGATCCTCGACCCGTCGGTGAGCAGCGGTGGAGGGATCGATCCCACTCCGAAGAGCTTGGTCACGCCGTCCTGGGTCAACTGCGTGGTGCCCGTTACCTCGGGCGGTGGAAGCGTGGGGCGAAGGAAATAGGCCAGCGCGAGGACGATGGCGGCGACGATGGGCCAGAGCCACACGGGAAACTTTTTGCGAGGAGCGGGCGCGGCGACGATCTGCGTTGACCCGGAGCCTCCATTCGCGGAATCGGCGACCGCGGCAACCGGAACAATGGAGCGTCCGGAATCGGAGTCGCGCTTGACGCGCTTGAGGTCGGCGCGCAGGTCGGAGGCGTGCTGGTAGCGGAGGTCGCGGTCTTTTTCGAGGGCCTTGTTGATGATTTCTTCGAGGCCATGCGGGAGGTCGGGGTTGAGGCGCACGGGAGAAACAGGCGCGCGGTTGAGGATGGCGTCGAAGAGAAGACCGCTGCTGGCTCCGCGAAAGGGCATGGTTCCGGTGACCATTTCGTAAAGCACGACGCCGAAGGAGAACAGGTCGGTGCGGGCGTCGAGTTCCTTGCCGCTGACCTGCTCGGGCGACATATAGGCGACGGTGCCCATGGTCGCGCCGGGGTTGGTCAACGGCTCCTCTGTGGCGGCCGTTGCAGTCATGGCCATGGGGCCAATGTGCTGGGTTGCCGGAAGCACCTTGGCGAGGCCGAAATCCAGCACCTTGGCGTGGCGGCGCGTGGTGACGAAGATATTGGCGGGCTTGATGTCGCGATGCAGGATGCCGGCGGAGTGGGCGGCGTCGAGGGCGTCGGCGATTTCGATGGCGAGCGCGAGCGCGGCGTCGGTGTCGAGGGCTTTTTCGGCGATGTCCTGCCGGAGGGTCATGCCTTCGAGAAATTCCATGGCGAGGTAGACGTGGCCCTGTTCTTCGCCAATGTCGTAAATGGTGCAGATGTTGGGATGGTTGAGGGCGGAGGCGGATTTTGCTTCGCGGCGGAAGCGGCTTAATGCCTGAGGATCGGCGGCAAGCTGGTCGGGAAGGAGCTTGAGGGCGACGTGCCGGTCAAGCCGCGTGTCGAGGGCTTTGTAAACAACACCCATGCCTCCCGAACCTATCCGCGATTCAAGCTGATACGGCCCGAGTTTTGCGCCGGGAGTTATGGTCATTCGGACGGATTATAGCTGAACGCGGGAACGCGACGCGGGTATATTTTGGCGGCATCCGGTGGACGGAGAATGTCGCCTATGTCGAACGAGCAGGATTGGCTTGGCGAGCTTGATGACAAGGAGGCTGAGGACGCGAATCCGCCTCGTCCTCAGCCGTGTGGACTTATGCTCCGAGCGTGTAGACGACGTTGATGGTGGTCTGGACCTCGACCGGGTCGCCGTTCAGAAGGAAGGGCTTGTATTTCCAGGTGCGCACCGCGTCGGTGGCTGACTTGCGCAACTGTTTCGGTCCGGATACAACGGTCAGCTTTTCTATACTGCCGTGCTTGTCGATCCTCGCGTTGAGAACGACCGTTCCCTGAACCTTGGCCTTCCTGGCGGCTGCTGGGTATCTTGGGTTGGTTCCGCCGATTCGATTGCCGGCCATTACGCCAGCCGAAACACTGAGGGGCGCGGTTTTGCTGGGTGGGTTGCTGGCGGCGGACGTGGCCGCGTTCACATGCAGGCTGAGGGCGAAGGCTGATCCGCAGGTGGCGAGGCCGAATGCGATGCAGGCGATCACGATTGCGAATCGGCGCAGCGCTGGAAGTTCAGATTGTTTTTCGGTGAGTTTCATAAGTCTCCTTTCAAACGTCTGGGTATCGAAAATTCCGATAGCGTGGGGGCTTGTGGCCGGGAGTCCCTCGACCAGCCGCGAGGCCAGCCGCAGGAGGGATTGCGCATATAGGGTTCGGCCGCCGATTTCG
>JBAUHD010000261.1:0-3810 GCA_049680085.1 Acidobacteriaceae bacterium | reverse complement strand
CGGTCGTGGGGGTTCAAGTCCCCCTCCGGGCACCAACTCTACAAATTTATGCGATTCCAGTGAATGGCAAATCTCAGCGGTGCGTGTAGTGAATACGTTCCTGTTGTCCGGGTTTTTATGGCTGATTCGCTGATGGTGGAAATCGGCTGATGCCCGGTTCATGACTCGCTATTGTTTCATTGTCGCTCCAGTCCCACGGAGCCTTGCATATATAGGGACAAAGGAATGACAAACCGATAACAAACCACGACAGCGGTCGCTCCATACTCAAACTCGACGCAGCATGATTTTTCAATGAATGCGTTTTGAGGCTGATGTATGCAAACCATCCTAATGCGATCCTATCTTGCTGTATGTGCGACAGTTTTTCTTCTGTTGGCGGGCACGGCTTTCAGCCAGACTCCGGGTACGGGCGCAATCTCCGGTAACGTGTATGACCCGGGAAACAGGGTTGTGGCGAAGGCGCAGGTGCTTGCGACGAACGAAGCGACCGGCGTCTCCCGCTCGGTGATTACAAGCGCGGAGGGCGTGTTCAGAGTGCCGTTACTGCCGCCTGGGAGTTACTCGTTACAGGTGAGCGCTACCGGGTTCGGATTGCGCACTGTGCATTCAATCATAGTGCCGGTGAGCGAGACGACTTCGGTGAACGTGAGGCTATCGATTGCCGTTGCGGGAACCAGCGTGGAAGTTAAGGGCAATTCAGAAATAGCGGATCTCGAAAGCTCCACACTTGGCGGCCTTGTGGACCAGACCGCGATACAGACGCTTCCGCTCTCGAGCCGCAACTACACGCAGATTCTTGGGCTCTCGCCAGGAGTGATCGTGGATTTGCCGGACGCGACGAGCCTGGGCAGCGGAACGCAAAACGTTGCCTCGGATGGCGCGACTCCTACCGCGAACAACATCCAGTTCAACGGTATTGATGCGAATAATCTCGCTGAAAACTCCGCGGCCGCTGCGGAAACCGATGCGGGCACCGCGATTCCCGCGCCGGATACGATCCAGGAGTTTCGCGTGCAGACCGCAAATTTTGATGCCGCATACGGGCGCGGAACGGGTGCGAACGTCGATCTGGTGAGCAAGAGCGGGACCAACGAGTTGCATGGCAGCGCCTGGGAGTTCGTGCGCAACAACATTCTGAACGCAAATGATTTCTTTTCGAAGCTGGACGGCCAGCCGCGCGCGGACCTGAAGCAGAATCAGTTTGGCGCTTCGATAGGCGGCCCGGTCCGGCGGGATAGAACATTCTTCTTTGTCGCGTACCAGGGACTGAGCGCGGTGAACGGCCTGGGTGGCCAGCAGCATCCGATTCTGCCTCTGCTCACCTCCGACCGCTCGGCGGCGACCCTGGGGGCTCAGTTCTGTCCGGCGGGTCACCTGGATAGTTCAGGGAATCCGGCAACAGGATATCTGACGCAAGCGGGCGGCGGACAAGTGGCTTGCGATGGCTCGAATATCAATCCGGTGGCGCTGGCAATTTTGAACGCAAAGCTGCCGAATGGGCAGTTTGCCGTGCCGAGTCCGCAAGTGTCCTTGCCGAACAGCGGGCAGGATGCATCGGATCAGATGCCGGTGGGGCAGTCGACTTTTTCGATCCCCGCTCACTTTCGCGAGGACCAGTTCACCGTGGACCTCGATCAGGTAATCGGAAAAGACACGCTGGCGGGAAGGTTCTTCTACTCGCGGGAGTCTACGACGCAGCCATTTTCACCGAATGCGGCCAACGTCCCAGGCTGGGGAACCGACAAACTTAATCGGAACACGATGTTCGTGTTGGCTGATACCCATGTCTTCAACGGGAGCCTTGTGAACATTGCGCGCTTCGGCTATATGCGCTTCGACGGGAATTCGACCGTGCAGAACCCGCTCACGGCCGCATCCCTGGGCGAAGGAACGCCCTCGGGAGAGACGGCGAATGCTCCGGGTTTGACGGTCGGCGGCTTCACGATCGGCGATGCGGGCACTCCATCCATGTGGCAGGTGACCAATTCCTTCGTCGGGCAGGATATGGTGGCGCTGACTCGCGGCAGTCACAATATGCGCTTCGGAGCGGAGGTCAAGCGGCATCAAGTCGATCTGGACTTTCCTGAGGAGACGGACGGATTACTACAGATCGGCACCTTTGATGATTTTCTGCTGGGGCAGAGCGCGGCGCAGAATGGCAGCCCATCCGGTCTGAGCAATGTCGGTGTCAGCTTTGCCGGAGCCGGCAATTTCCGCAGGGACGAGCGGTACAACGACCTTGCAGTTTTTGCGCAGGATGATGTGAAGCTGACGCATCGGCTGACGATCAATGCCGGGCTGCGTTATGAAATATTCGGAGCTCCGACGGAGACACATGGGCGTTTGGCAAATTTCAACGCGAATATCGCCGCCACGGGTCCGGTTCCCGCGATGGGAACCTTCAGCGGATTCACCCTTCCATCGAATTTCCAGGGGACGCTGCCGAGTGGCGTGCTGAAGACATCATTTCCGGGGTTGTACAAGACGCCATTCGGTGATGTTTCGCCCCGGCTTGGATTCGCGTGGCAAGTGATGGATCATCCGGTCATCGTAGTGCGGGGAGGGTATGGCGTGTACTTCGACCGCCACTCGGGTACCCTTGCCGAGCAGACCATCTCACAGCCGCCCTTCGCTCTGCTGCAGATCGGCGCGGGAGCGCCAAACGGTGCGGCCAGCTTACAAAATCCGTTTGTTCCCCAGGTGCCGCAAACCTCGAGCTTTCCGCAATATATGCCGCGCACGCCCGATTCCGCTCCGTTCATCGAGGGCACGAATCCAGATATGCGGGACGGACGAACGCAGGAATACAACCTGAACGTGCAGTATGCGCCAGGGCGGGGCTACCTGCTGCAAGTGGGCTATGTGGGGACGCAGTCCGCGCATCGTCCAGGCCAGGTGGAGTTCGATCAGGCGCTGCTGGCCAGTCCGGAGAATCCGATCAATGGGGAGACAACGAACTCAATCAGCAACGTGAATGCCCGAATGCCGATCCAGGGAATAAGCCAGGGATCGCTGTTTACCGATTCGGTTTTCATCGCGAACTATAACGCGCTTCAGGCTGTGGTTACGAAACGGATGTCGCGGAATTTCCAGTTCCAGGCGAGCTATACATGGTCAAAAAATCTGGATGAGGTGAATGGAGAAGTCGGCACGGACCTTTTCGAGCTGCAACTTCCAACCAATAATCAGCATGATCTGAGGCGCTCTTCGTATGGACCCTCGGGGACCGACCGGGATCAAAGAGTGGTTGCGAACTTCACATGGTCTGCGCCGAGGTTTGCCTCGGTTCCCGCGCTGGCGCGTCGCATCTTTACGGACTGGGAGTTTTCCGGCATTGCCGTTTTTCAATCGGGCATACCCCTCAGCGTTTCTGATGGGAACGCGGGATCGGTATACGGCCTGCTGGGCGGCGAGGTAAGAGCGCAGCGCACCGGAAGGAATCCCCTGACTCATGGGTCGCTGTTTTCCCGCGTGCTCAACGGCTATCTGGCTCCGGACGCCTTCACGCGCGCGCCTGAAGCTCCGAATGGCGCCAGCCTGGCCGACCAGGACTTCGGCAACAGCGGGGTAGGATTTGTGCGCGGGCCGGGACAGCACAACCTGGATATGGCGGTGGAACGCATATTCCCAGTGAAAGAGGCGAGCAGCTTTCATCTGCGCGCGGAGTTCTTCAATGTGAACAATACGCCGCAATTTGGAAATCCAAATACCAGCCTGGGGTACACGGACCCGATGCTCCCGAATCCCTCAGCGAGTCCCTCGTTCGGCAAGATCACGGGCACGGTAAGCAATCCGCGGATTATCCAG
>JBAUHD010000260.1:0-4329 GCA_049680085.1 Acidobacteriaceae bacterium | reverse complement strand
ACCGCGTTCTCCGGAAAGTACGCATTCAGCACATACTGCTCCAGCATTCGCTGCGTGTTGAAGTACGACCCGTTCAGCGCAATGGTGGACCGCATAATCCGCTGCCACTGTTCCGGCTGGCGCGTATACAGCGGCAAAATCATCTGTTCCAGGTGCTCGTAGAGCGAAGCCGCCTCGCCCGCCTCGTCCTCGCGATCGGCAATGGCCCACCCGGTTACGCCTTCAATCCATCCTTCAATCCACCAGCCGTCCAGAATGCTCAGGCTCGGCACACCGTTCAGCGCGGCCTTCATTCCGCTCGTTCCTGAAGCCTCATAGGGCCGCTTCGGCGTATTCAGCCACAGGTCCACGCCGCCCGTCAGCAGAGCGCCCAGCCGCCACTCGTAATTCTCCAGATACACAATCTTCAACGCGTCGGAGTTCAACTGCTTCGCCAGCTCAATCACGCGCCGGATCATCGCCTTGCCTGGATCATCCGCCGGATGCGCCTTGCCCGCGTACAGGATCTGCAAGCCCCCGAACTCGTGCGCCATCCGCACCAGCCGCTCGGGGTCCTGGAAGAGCAGGTCACTGCGCTTATAGGTCGCCGCGCGCCGCGCAAATCCTATGGTGAATACCTCCGGATGCAGTTCCATGCCGGCGCGCTCCTTCACCGCCGCCAGCAGCGTGCGCTTGCCCTCGGCGTGGGCCGCGGCAATTTCCTCTTCCGAAATATCAATCGCATACCGCAGCGTCAGATTGTCCTGCCGCCAGCGCGGCAACCGCCGCTGAAACGCTGCCTGAAACGCTGGCCCCGTCCACGTCCCGGCATGAACACCGTTCGTAATTGCGCTGATCTCGTAATCCGGAAACATCTCCCGCGAGACCTTCCCATGCTGCATCGCCACGCCGTTTACAAACCGCGAAAAGCGCAGCGCCACATACGTCATGTTCAGCAGTCCATCGTGGAAAGCCCCGATCTTCTCCAGCAGCCGCGCCCGTTCCTCGCCCAGAATCCTGTACGCCTGCTCCGAAGAAAAACGGTCGTGCCCCGCCGGCACCGGCGTGTGCGTGGTAAACACGCATCGCTGCCGGACTGAGGCAATGTCCTCGTCGCTCGCGTCGTCCACATTCGCGCCGTGCCGTTCTTGCTCCAGCAGCGCCACGGTCAGCAGCGCGGCATGGCCCTCATTCATGTGGTAGACCACGGGCTGGTAGCCCAGCGCGTCCAGAATCCGCGTCCCGCCCATGCCCAGCACGGCTTCCTGCCGCAGACGATGGTCGCTGTCTCCGCCGTAAAGCCGGTCGGTCAGCACCCGGTCGTTCGCGTCGTTCTCCTCAAGGTCGGTATCGAGGAAATATACCGGAACCACATGGCCCGTCACTCCCTCCATGTCGTAGCGCCACGCGCGAATTGCCACCTGACGGCCCTCGACCATCAGCCGCACGATCGGCTCTTCCCGTGCCAGCACGTCTTCCGGGCTCCACGGCTGCGCCTCTTCTGTCTGGACACCCTCGGCGTCCAGATGCTGCCGGAAATATCCTTTCCGGTGGGCCAGCGTCACGGCGATCATGCGCAGGCCCATGTCCGCCGCCGCGCGCAGCGTATCTCCGGCCAGCACGCCCAGACCGCCGCTGTAGGTCGGCATCTCTGGCCTTATGGCAATTTCCATGGAAAAGTAAGCAATCGGATTGCGGTCAGAGAAACCCTCGGACCGCCAGTCGAAACTCATGAAGTGGTTCTCCGGCATTTGTGAATGTCATTCTACCAATCGACGTCGGATTTTCACGCTCGAATTTCGTGCGCTCCCGCCGATGCGCGGCACAAATAAATATCCGCGTCGATTCCCGTCGTTTTTTTATATCCCTCGCGCAGGTTCTGCCCAAACTCCTGCGCCCGCGCCGTCTCCACCAGGTTCACCGTGCAGCCTCCGAACCCTCCCCCGGTCAGCCGCGCTCCAATGCACCCTTCCTGCTTCGATGCAAGTTCCACCAGGATGTCGGCCTCCGGGCAGCTCGCCTCAAAATCGTCGCGATAGCTCGCGTGCGCCTCGTACAGCAGCCGACCCAGCGTCTTCAGGTCGCCGCGCTCCAGCGCATCCGCCGCCGCCACCGTGCGGTTGTTTTCCGTAATGATGTGACGCGCGCGCCGCAGCACATTTTCCGGCATCTCGCCGCCCCAGCGCGTCAGGTCGTCCACCGTCGCATCGCGCAGCTTTTTAATCTCCGGACGGTGCCCCCGCAAAATCGCCGTTGCTTCCTCCACCTCGGCGCGCCGCGTGTTGTACTCGCCGCCCGCGTGCGTATGCTTCACCATCGTGTTCGAGATCACCAGGCTCACGTTCGCCGGAATCGGCGCCAGCCGGAACTCCAGGCTGCGGCAGTCCAGCAGCAGCGCGTGGTCCGCCGCTCCGCAGCAGGCGATGAACTGGTCCATGATCCCGGTCGAAGCGCCCACAAAGCTGTTTTCCGCCTTCTGGCAAAGCAGCGCGATTCTGGGCAGCGCAATCTCCGCGTCCGCCAGGCTCAGCACCGCCACCATGGTCGCCACCTCAATCGCCGCCGACGAACTCAGTCCCGCCCCCACCGGAACATCCCCGTGCACGGTCAGGCTGAAGGCTGGGATCGAGATTCCCTCCTCGCGCAATACCGCCAATACCCCCAGCGGATAATCGCTCCAGTGCCCGCTCCGCTTTGATGGCAACGCCGCCGCCGCGTGCTCTACCTGCTCGCCGTAGTTCTCTGACCGGATCACGATCTTCCCATCACTGCGCGGGCTGATCGCCGCGAGCGTGGTAAAGTCAATCGCCGCCGGCATCACAAAGCCGTCCGCATAATCGGTGTGCTCGCCGATCAGGTTCACCCGGCCCGGAGCGGCGAAAACCCGCGGCTTTTCCCCGAACCGTTCCTCGTGCAGCCGTCTGGTAACGCTTACATCCAGCATCCAGCCATCCCTCGCTCAACCCTTCCAGACCCGGTGATTCAGGTCCCCCATTACCATATACCGCGGAACCAGATCAATGGAACCAGATCAATGATCCCCGTCCACCATCCTGTCCCTTATAGTGGGACGCCGCGCCCCAAAATCAAATCGCTGCAAACCGTCTTCCCAACCTGAAACCGCCGCGTCCCCACCCGCGTAAACCCCTGCCGCTCGTAAAACAAAATCGCCTGCCGATTGCCGTCATGCACACCCAGCAGCACCCGGGCTTTGCCCATCGCCCGCGCCGTTTCCAGCGACCAGCGCATCAACGCCGCGCCAACACCCACGCCCTGAAAACGATGCAGCGCGTAAATCCGCTTCAGTTCAATATCGTCCGGCATCGTCGTTATCGGCAAATCCGGCTTCAACAGCAGCGCGTAGCCCACCGGAGCCCCCTTTACCTCCGCCAGACACGCCCGCGTCTCCGGCTCCGCCAGCCAGGCCGCGTATTTCGCCACCGAGTGCTGATGGCGGCAGTGCGCCAGAATGTCGTCGCCCTCCAGCACGCCCACGAACGCCTCCAGAAAGCTGGCCGCGCCCACCAGCGCCAGCAACTCCGCGCCCTCCGGCCCACACTCCCGCAGCAAATACTCCAACGAAGATTCAGCCATAAAATACTCACTATATATGGGGTGTCATCCTGAGCGAGCGAAGCGAGTCGAAGGACCTGCATTTCGCTTCTGGCGCCACGATTCCATTCCTCCGCTTTCTCTGTGTCCTCTGTGCCCTCTGTGGTGAATCAGCGAACCCGTTCCCGACCAACGGGAGGGCCACAGAGGCCCGCACCAAGAAGGCGCGAAGCGCATCTGCCTGGACAGCCTGCCCTGAGCGAAGCCGAAGGGGCCAGTCCCAGCGATACAATCTCTACATGACCCGCATGTCCAGCACGCTCGCCCAGGCCGACCCTGAAATCGCCGCCGCCATCGAACACGAAGTCCTCCGCCAGCACGACGGACTCGAGATGATCGCCTCGGAAAACTTCGTCAGCCAGGCCGTGCTCGAAGCCGCCGGGTCCGTCTTCACCAACAAATACGCCGAGGGCTATCCCGGACGCCGCTACTACGGCGGCTGCGAGTACGCCGACATCGTAGAGAACCTCGCCCGCGACCGCGCCAAGGAATTGTTCGGAGCCGAGCACGCCAACGTCCAGCCGCATTCCGGCTCGCAGGCCAACGCCGCCGCCTACATGGCCGTCATCCAGCCCGGAGACACCATCCTCGGCCTCTCGCTCGCCCACGGCGGACACCTCACCCACGGCCACAAGCTCAACTTCTCCGGCAAGCTCTATAAGGTCGCCTCCTACACCGTCCGCAAAGACACCGAGCAGATCGACTACGACGAGCTGGAGTCCATCGCCGTCGCCGAAA
>JBAUHD010000259.1:0-3034 GCA_049680085.1 Acidobacteriaceae bacterium | reverse complement strand
GCGGGCCATCCGGTGAAGCTGGTGTGGACGCGGGAAGAGGAGTTTACCTGGGCGTATTTTCGGCCGGCGGGATGGATTGGGATTCGCAGCGGGGCGAACCGCGACGGGAAGCTGGCGGCGTGGGAGTGCGACAACTACAACTCAGGCCCGGCGGCACTGGAGTCGCCGTATGAGGTTCCGAATCAGAAGGTCCGGTTTCATGAAGCGGAGTCTCCTTTGCGGCAGGGGTCGTATCGGGCGCTGGCTGCGACGGCGAACCACTTTGCGCGCGAGTGCCACATGGATGAGCTGGCGCACGAGCTGGGGATGGACCCGCTGGAGTTCCGGCTGAAGAACTTGACGGACGCGCGGCTGGGGGCGGTGTTTCAGGCGGCGGCGGAGCGATTTGGATGGGGCCGGGAGAAGTCCTCGGCGGAGCGGGGTTTTGGAATTGCGGGCGGAACCGACAAAGGCGGTCGTGTGGCGACGTGCGCTGAGGTTGCGGTGGACCCGGCGACGAAAGGGATTCGCGTGCGGCGCGTGGTGCAGGCCTGGGAGTCAGGCGCGGTTGTGAATCCGAACGGGCTGCGCAACCAGATGATGGGCGCGGTGATGCAGGCGTTGGGCGGGGCGCTGTTTGAGGCCATTGAGTTCAAGGACGGGCGGATTCTGAACGCTCATTTTTCGCAATACCGCGTGCCGCGGTTCAGCGACATGCCGGAGATTGAGATTGTGCTAGTGGACAGGAAGGACCTGCCGTCGGCGGGGGCTGGGGAGATCGGAGTTGTGGGGCTGGCTCCGGCGGTGAGCAATGCTTATTTTGCCGCGACAGGAACGCGGCTGCGAGATATGCCGATGGCGGTTTCCGGGTCGCGGCGGAGTTGACAAGCCTCCACCCGTTCATGAGCGCCCTGGCGTAGTATCGCAGTCCTCAAGCCGTTAAAGAGCCATAGTATAAAAGGGCATGCGCGTGCGGCTCTTCTGGCTGTTTCTCATCTTGTTTTCCATTTCCCCACTCTCCAATGCGGCAACCGACCCTGCGTGGACAACGCCATTGGCTCCGTTCCAAATCGCGGACAGCCTCTACTACGTGGGTAGCCGGGACCTTGCCAGCTACCTGGTTGTCACCCCGAAGGGGAATATCCTCATCAATGCAAATCTCGAGACCTCGCCAAAACAAATACGCGCGAGCGTGGAGAAGCTGGGCTTCCGCTGGGAGGACACGAGAATTCTGCTTAACAGCCAGGCGCATTTTGATCACATGAGCGGCGCAGCCGAAGTGATTCGTGAAACGCACGCGAAGGACATGGTGATGGACGGCGACGTAAGCGTGGCGGAGACCGGTGCACGGACCGATTTTCTAGCTCCGTCTCCCAATATCCGCAACTTCACACCTGTGCATGTGGATCGCGTCCTCCACGACGGAGACACGGTTAGCCTGGGAGGCGTTACGCTGACAGCTCATAAGACCGCCGGTCACACCCGGGGTTGCACCACATGGACCATGCGCTCTCATATACCAGGGGAACCGGCGGGAACGTTACGCAACATCGTCATCGTGGGCGGAGTCAGTTTCTGGTCGGAATACCATTTCGTCGCGACGCCGAACCACCCCGTGAGCTACCCTGGCATCCTTCAGGATTTTCAACACACATTTGCGGTATTGCGCGCTTTGCCCTGTGACGCTTTTCTTGGAGCGCACGGGAGCTACTTCGATATGCTCACGAAGCTTCAACTCTATCGGCGGGAGGGCCCTCGTGCTTTTATCGACCATGCCGGCTATGAGGAGTTCGTCGCTGACGCGCAGCGCACCTTCGAAAAGGCTGTGAGCGAACAGCGGTCACACGCTGCGCGTTGAATCGATGGCGCTCATCTCTTCTCCTCAATCCATCAAAATGAATTCGGGAGCTAGCGGCGAAATGCGGGAAGATTTCCATGCACGAGGGTTTGCAGGCGATAGACATGCGTTCGGGCTGTGATGTAGAGCGTGCTTCCGTCGCCGCCCCAGGCGAGGTTCGCGGCAACCTCCGGCAGCAGAATCCTGCCCAGCACCTTTCCCGCGGGAGTGAGGATGCGGATGCCTCCCGGTCCGGTTGTCCAAATGTCACCGCGGCTGTCGATCTTCATGCCGTCGGGCACACCTGGCCCTTCCTTGCCGGTGAAGTCGATCACGTCGTGCGGCGACCCAACCGTGCCGTCGGCGTGTAGCGGATAGGCGATCACCCGCTCCTTCGGCCCGGAGTTGTTTACGTAGAGCGTCTTGTTATCCGGAGACAGCGCGATGCCATTGGGCAAGGTCAGATTCGTGATGATGGGCGTCAGCTTCCCGTTCTTGTAGTGAAAGACGCCATTGAAGGGAAGTTGCTTGGCGGGGTCATGATCGCCGCCCTTCAGGCCATAAGGCGGATCAGTGAAGAAGAACGAGCCATCCGGCAGAAAAACGAGATCATTGGGGCTGTTGAGACGCTTGCCTCGGTAGCTGTCAAACAAAGGCTCCGGTCTCAAGTGGCTGGGCTGGCCCACCAGCCGCACAACGGCGCGGTTGTACTGCTCGCACATAACCACCGAACCATCTTTACTCGTCGCCATTGCATTGGGTCCGGTCTTCTGGCGATTGGGACGAGCAAAAGGCCCATGTGTGAAGTCGACCAGAATTGTGTCGCGACCGTCCGGCGTTACCGCGTGAACCCTGTCGCCTTCTTCGTCGGAAAACCACAGCCGGCCGCCACGCCACATCGGCCCCTCGGTGAACACATAGGCGCCAGAGACGACCTCCGGCTCAACGCCTGGGGCAACGAGTTGATCAAGAGCAGGCGCGAGCCGGAGCACTTCCATGGAAGATTGCGCAACCTGTGCGTGAGAGATCGCCTGCAGGGAAAGCACGATAGAAATGGCGGCAACAACTCTGGAAAACAAACGCATTAAGCCTCTTTTGTGGGGAGAACCTGCGAGCGAGAAGCAATGATAGGGCTGCCGATGCACGCTCCGCAAGCCATGTTGCCTTTGGGCCAGAGAAGGTCCATGCGCCGACCTCGTCAGTCGCGCAGTATAAGAT
>JBAUHD010000258.1:0-2301 GCA_049680085.1 Acidobacteriaceae bacterium | reverse complement strand
GCCGTTCTCCCTGCTCATCGTGGCGGGTGGATGGCTGCGGTCTTTGGTTCCCGTGCCGGCCGGGCAGCCCGCGGTGGCAAGCGTAATGGAGCAGGTGACGCAGCCGTTCGGGCAGACGCAGTTTTTCGATTTGGGGAGTGCCCCAGTTGCGGCGCATCACGCCAGCTTTTGGCCGCTGATACTGTTTGCCATTTGGCTCTGCGCATAGTGTTCCTTGCAATTCGCTTTGGGCTGGCGTGGGCGAAGATGAACGCGGTGAAGCGGCGGGCGCGTCCGTTCGCACTGGAAGCGGATGTGCCGGTGCTGAGTTCGTCCGAGCCGATTGAGCCGGGGATTTTCGGCATTTTGCGGCCTGTGCTGTTGTTGCCGGATGGAATTCCGGAGCAGCTCTCGGCGGAACAGATGCGTGCGATTGTGGCGCACGAGATGTGCCATGTGCGGCGGCGCGACAACCTGACGTTCGCCATTCACATGGTCGTGGAGACGCTGTTCTGGTTTCACCCGATGGTCTGGGGGATCGGATCGCGTTTGATCGAGGAGCGCGAACACGCCTGCGACGAGGCTGTGATTCAGGCGGGCAGCAAAGCGCAGGTGTATGCCGAAGGAATTCTGAATGTCTGCAAGTTTTATGTCGAGACGCCGCTGAACTGTATTTCGGGAGTGACCGGGGCCGACCCGAAAAAACGCACTGCGCGGATCATGACAGAAAGGGTGGCGCGAAGGCTCAGCCTGGGCAGGATGCTGCTGCTCGGCGCTGCGGTTGTACTCGCACTGGCAATGCCGGTCCTGCTCGGCATAACTCGCGCCGAGGCTCAGGCCAACGGCGCTGCGACAGTAAACAAGGACTTGAAATTTGAAGTTGGTTCCATTCGCCAGAACAAATCAGGTGGTCAACAAATTGTTGGGAAAACAACGCCCGACTCATTCGAGATGCGCAACATGTTTCTCGGCGCGGCAATTCTAACGGCCTATGTTCCCAGAGCCGGAGGCGCGCTGTATTACTCGGACGAGCAGGTGATCGGTATTCCGCATTGGCTTGAGAGCGATCAAGACCGCTACGACATTAACGCGAAAGTCGATCAGGCTGATTTGACGGAATGGCAGAACGCAACCAAACAGCCCGCGATGTTGCGGGCGATGCTACAGAACATGCTTGCGGATCGCCTGAAGTTAAAGGTTCATCGGAGCACAAAAGAGGAGCCGGTCTACGCGCTTGTTGTCGGGAAGAAAGGGCCACATTTTAAGGAGTCGGTTCCCGGCGAATCTCATCCTAACGCCTACCCGATTCCGGGAGGGGGATTGCTATCGATGGAAACTAAGGATGGGTGGATAACGACCCACTATTTTGATATTTCGATTGACCAAGTCATATCAATGCTGCTTCCCTCGCCGGGTCGTCCTATTCAAGACAGAACAGGTCTTACTGGCAACTACGACATATCCATCACGAAGCCGGTACCGGCGAGTGCAGGTACACCGGAAGTTAAACCGGTTGAAACCTCGGCTGCGGAGATTGCGAATCAATTGGGGTTGAAACTTGAGCGGTCAGTAGGGAAAGTTGAGACGTTGGTGATCGACCGTGTGGAGCGGCCTTCGCCGAATTAGAAATCATGGTGCGGGATTGCTAATAGTCCGGCTACCTGAAGGTGCATGCTTTCGAGCATCGATTCCTTCGATAATTTCCGCGGTTCCGAAGAAAAGCGGTCCCGAAAAGGGGTTTGTGTGCCAATGATGAAAGTGAGCAGAAGGGCGGTGGTGGGATGGGTTGCCGGGCTGGCGCTGAGCACCTTCATGGCCGGGCAACTATGGGCGCAGACGCCGGCAGCGAAGGGTGGCATTGCCGGGAACTGGCAGGGAACGCTGCATGCGCCTGGCGGGCACGATTTGCGGACTGTGCTGAAGATCACCAACGACGATAAAGGCGCTCTGCACGGTATGTTCTACAGCATCGACCAGAGCGGCCAGGGGATTGCCACGAGTTCCATCAGTTTTGACCATGCCACGCTGAAGTATGGGATCGAGTTCATCGGTTTGTCGTACGAAGGAAAGGTGTCGGCGGACGGGAACTCGATCAGCGGGACCTCGACCCAGGGTGGGCACTCACTGCCGCTGGTGTTTGAGCGCGCGACACCGGAGACCGCCTGGGCAATGCCGGCGCCGCCGCCGCGGATTCCGCCGATGGCGGCCGACGCTCACCCCACGTTTGAAGTGGCGACGATCAAGCCGACGAAGCCGGGCGAGCAGCGGACTTATCTGATCTGGCGCGGGGCGGACATGCAGGTGGTGAATTTCTCGCTCGAA
>JBAUHD010000257.1:0-9471 GCA_049680085.1 Acidobacteriaceae bacterium | reverse complement strand
CCATTGTCTTCGCGCCCAAGCCCGCAAAGCCGCTCGTGCAGGCCCTCGCGGTTTAACGACTTCCTCGCCTCGCTTCTCTACACCTTCCCCGCCAAACCCTGTACCCTGTTGCTATGCGATTGGCCATTCTCATCATGGCGGCGGGCAAGGGCACGCGCCTCAAGTCAAAACGCGCCAAGGTCCTTCACGAAATCGGCGGCAAGACCCTGCTCCGACACGTCATCGACAGCGCCAGCCAGATCGTTCCTCCCGACGACATCTTCGTCATCATCGGACACCAGGCCGCGCACGTCGAAGCCGCCGTCAAAGGCACCGGCGTCAACTTCGTCCATCAAACCGAGCAGCGAGGAACCGGCCACGCCATCCAAACCGCCGAACCTGCCGTGCGCGGCTACGATTCCCTGCTCGTTCTCTCCGGCGACGTGCCTCTGCTCAAGCCCGAAACCATCTCCCGCCTGCGCGACTTCCATCTCGAACAGCGCGCCGCCATGACCATCCTCACCGCCGCGCCCGTCGACCCCACGGGCTACGGCCGCGTGCTCCGCAAGAAGCCTGAATCGCCCGAAGTCACAGCCATTGTCGAGCAGAAGGCCCTCACTCCCGAGCAGGAATCCATTCCCGAAATCAACTCCGGCATCTACGCCTTCAAGGCCGCGCCGCTGTTTGCCCACATCCACGAACTCACCTCCGGCAACGCGCACGGCGAATACTACCTGACGGATATGGCCGGACTCCTCGTCAAAGCCGGCGAGCGCGTCGTCGCTCTTGAAGCCGCGCAGCCCATCGAAGTTCTGGGCGCGAATACCATCGCCGAAATGATGGACCTCGACCGTGAGCTGCGCCTGCAAACGGCCCGCCGACTCATGGCCCAGGGCGTCACCATCCTGCGTCCCGACACCACCGTCATCGACGCCGCCGTCCAGGTTGGCGCGGATACCATCATCGAGCCCTTCGTGCAAATCCTCGGCGAAACCAAAATCGGCGAGGACTGCCGCATCCGCTCCTACTCTGTCCTCGAAAACTCGACCATAGGGGATCACGTCACCATCCGGCACGGCTGCGTCATCGCCGACTCCAGCATCGATCACGGCGCTATGATCGGCCCTTATTCCCACATCCGCCCGGAAAGCGAAATCGGCGAAGGCGCGCACGTCGGCAATTTTGTCGAGACGAAAAAAACGAAGCTGGGCAAAGGCTCCAAAGCCAACCACCTCACCTATCTCGGCGATGCGGAAATCGGCAGCGGCACCAACGTCGGCGCGGGCGTCATCACCTGCAACTACGACGGCGTCAACAAGCACCGCACGCTCATCGGCGACGGCGTCTTCGTCGGCAGCGACTCCACGCTCGTCGCCCCGCTCACCATCGCCAACGGAGCCTACGTCGCCGCCGGCTCCTGTATCACGGAAAATGTCCCCGAAGACGCTCTCGCCCTGGGCCGCGCGCGCCAAACCACAAAAGAAGGATGGGCCGCCCTCAAGCGCGCGCAAGGAGCCCGCAAGACCAGAGAGTGATTCGGCAGCCGTCAAATGCTCGTTGAAAAAATGATGTCATCCCGAGCGAAGCCGAGGGACCTGCGGTTCGTTTCGGGCGCATCGAATTTCATCTCCGGCGGTCATCTGCGAATCGATCCGCTCGCCACTAATCCAGCGTCCGGTTCCATTCCGAAATGACCCGCGTCTCATGCTCGAAGCCCAGAACGCTCACCGCCCCCGTCCCCAGCGCCAATCGGCTTCCCAGCACCGGCGGTGACTGGATCCAGCACGCTGCCAGAATTCGTAAGATGTGCCCGTGCGCAAACAGCGCCACCCGGCCGCCCTTCGCCGCGGCCCGCGCAATCACGCGATTCGCGCGCTCCGCTACCTGGCCGAGGCTCTCTCCATCAATCATCGGACTCGTCCACACCGACCAGCCCGGAATCTCCCGCTGAATCTCCTGCGTCGTGCGGCCCTCGTAGGCACCGTAGTTCCACTCGCTCAGGTCGTCATCGATCTCGGCCACATCACCAAATCCTGCGATACGGCACGTGTCCCGCGCCCGCTGCAGGGGGCTGGTCAGCACCATCGAAAAACTCGTCCCGCGAAGATACTCTGCCACTTTTCGCGCTCGTTCCCGTCCCCGGTCGGTCAACGGAATATCCGTACGGCTCGTATGCGCCCCCGACAAGCTCCACGCCGTCTCGCCGTGACGAATCAACCACAACTCCAAATCCATTGCCGCCATCCAATCTCCTCCGCGTCTGCCCTGCTTCCACAATAGATGAGAGAAAGCCGCCGCATGAAAAAAGGCAGGCATTCAAGCCTGCCCTTTTTATGGAAATCCGCGAATGCTATTTCTTCGCCGGAACGCTCTGCGTGGTCTGGGTTCCTGCCAGCACCGAGTGCTGATGGCCCGTGCCCTTCTGCATCATGATGGTCAGCACGATGGAGGTAATCATAAAAATCACCGCGCACCAAACCGTGACTTTCGTCAGCATTGTTGCCGAGGAACGGGGTCCAAAGGCCGTCTGGGAGCCCTGCCCGCCAAAGGCTCCGGCCAGATCGGCGCTCTTGCTCTGCTGCAAAAGAATAATGCCGATGAGTATAAGACTCACGATAATGTGAACGGTGACGAAGAGATAAACCATGAACAATCACTTTTCTGAGAGCGGCCCAGGGCGCGCCTTCAAAGGAATTAGTTGGACATTTGGTGCGGAAGAGGGGACTTGAACCCCCATGCCTCTCGGCGCCACCCCCTCAAGATGGTGTGTCTGCCATTTCACCACTTCCGCACTCGGTTGTGTCCTGCGTCGAGTATAACAAAAACGGCACCTGAATTTGCCCGCCGCGCCACCTCCCCGCTTCGGCGCCGCCCGCAACAATCTTGTAAACAAACCGCAGCGCTTCGATCACTTTCGTGTTCATTCCACAGGGTTCTCTCGCTAACGGTCCACTCGTTTCGGCATCTAAGCACAGGAATCGAATTTTCGGTGGCTCCCCGTAAGGTCACAACTGCGAATCAGGAGAGGAATGCGGCAATACCTCAGAATCATCCTTCTCGTCGCGCTGTTCGCGGCGCTCGGCTCGGGCTCGGCCCGCGCGGGCGAAGTCGCACTTTTACTCGAGCAGCCCTACGGCCGTCTCGGCGCTATGGACCCCCTCGGCCATGCCGCCATTTACCTCAGCGATGTCTGCGCCGAAACCCCGGTCAGCTTGCGCCGCTGCGACCCCGGCGAGCGAGGCGTCGTCATCAGCCGCTATCACAAGGTCGATGGGTACGACTGGGTCGCCATGCCGCTCCTTCCCTATCTCTACGGAGTGAGAGACCCCAGCGATATTCCCGCCGAGGGTTCCAGATCGCTTGCCGTGGAAATACGCGACCAGTACCGCCGCGAATATCTGCGCGAGTACGTTCCCGATGATCCCGATCGTAAAATCCCCAAAGGCGACTGGACCCAGTTGCTCGGCGAATCTTATCTAAGAAAAATTTACGGTTACTCGCTCGTAACCACCCCCGAGCAGGATGACGCGCTGATAGCAAAATTGAACACCGAAAAAAACCGCAGCAGCTACAATCTTGCTTTTCGCAACTGCGCCAATTTCGCAGAGGACATCCTGAACTTCTACTATCCGCATTCCGTCCACCGCAACTTCATTGCCGATCTTGGCTTTATGACTCCGAAGCAAACGGCGCACGCGCTGGAAAAATACGCAAAGCGGCATCCGGACCTGGAGTTCGCGACTTTTGTCATTCCGCAGCTACCCGGAAAAATTCACCGCAGCAGCTCGATCCACGGCATCCTCGACTCGGTGCTCGAAACGAAAAAATACGTCCTGCCGCTGGCCATCCTGCATCCCGCGGTCGCCGGAAGCCTCATCGCCGTATATCTCGGCGGCGGACGCTTTCATCCCGGCTCGCGGGTGGAAGCCGTCTTCGATCCGCGGCTGCAATTGGAACCGGGCGTCATGGACGAGGCCAGCGCGCCAAAGAGGCCGCCGAATACGCCGGGTGAGATGAACACCGCCCGGAGTAGCGCGGTAGCCATAACCAATGCGGCCTTCCAGCCGCGCGCACCCGGCCCGTCTCAAGAACCGGGCTCAAACGCGCTCGGCTTCTGTCCCGGAAACGGGCACGGAAGTCTCCACACGCAATGTGTCATTCATTGAACCTGAGCGGTACCCCTGCGTGTCCAGCGCGACATAAACGAAACCGGCCCCGCGCACCGCGGCGGTAATGCGGTCGAGCGCGTCCATCTCCAGCGCGCGCGGCAGGTCGGCCCGCGCAATCTCAATCCGCGCAATCTCCCCGTGGTGCCGCACCCGCACCTGCGGAAATCCCAGCCCATGCAGCGCCGCTTCGGCCGCTTCCACCTGCTGAAGGTTTTCTTCCGTGACGCGACGCCCATACTCAATCCGCGACGCAAGGCAGGCCGAAGCCGGCTTGTCCCATACTCGCAGGCCGGCTTCACGCGCCAGCGCCCGCACCTCGGCCTTGGTTAAACCCGCCTCCGCCAGCGGCGCGGCGGCTCCATGCATCGACGCGGCCATTTGTCCCGGACGAAACTGCGACTCATCATCGGCATTCATGCCGTAGGCCAGATGCTGAAATCCAAGCCGCGCTCGCGCCGCCTCCATCGTGGTGAACAGCTCGTCCTTGCAGTAAAAGCAGCGCTGCGAATCGTTGCGCGCGTACTCCGGTTTCTCAAGCTCAGCGGTGCGGAGCGCCTGCACCGGAATCCCGTGCTCGTCCGCAAATTTCAACGCGGCCTCAAGTTCCGCGCGCGGCAGCGAAGGGGAATCGGCAATGACGGCAAGCATCCTGTCGCCCAGCGACTCGTGCGCCGCCCAGGCCAGATACGCGGAGTCCGTCCCGCCCGAGTAAGCGACCAGAACGCTTCCAAGCTCCTGAACTTTTGACGTAAGCAGAGACGACTTCGCAGCCAAATCCATATTTTCGATGGTACGGCATTTCTCCGCTCGCCGGCTTACTGCCCTGCTTTCGCAATTGCCTTTGGGCCTGTCTCCATCCGCCGAGCCTGCACGCAGAGTTTCTCCAGCTTCCCTTCAATGGATCCGTCTCCAATGTGTTCATCCCGCAGAACGCCGTCCGGATCGATGGTAAAGGTATGCGGGATTGCCCGGACATCAAAAAGCGTCGCCAGCGGTCCGTCAAAGCCGCCGTCGCGATATTGGAACCAGGTCATATTGTTCTTTGCAACGAAGTCCTTCCACTTTGCCTCATCGGTATCCAGGCTGACGCTCAGGATCACCAGCGGCTGGCCCTCGAATTTGCGCGCGATCTCCTGAATATGAGGCAGAGCCGCGCGGCATGGACCGCACCATGTGGCCCAGAAGTCGATGAGCACAACTTTTCCCTGAAGGCTATCAAGCGACACGTGCTTGCCCCGGAGCGTTGTCACGGCAAACGGCGGAGCCATCCGCGCTCGCGCCAGTTCAGGATGCTGAGCAAAACGCAGCGCCCGCGCTCGATCCAACGAATCGCCCTTGTCCATCGCGGCAAAACGCTCAAATTGGAGCCTCGCCGCGTCATCCTGCTTGAGATGCGCGAGCGCCAGTCCGTCCGCATAAACGGCAGAGGGAAAGTTCTGGTACGCCGCGAGCGCCAGCTTACATTCCCTGTCGGCTTCGGGGTACAAATCGCTTTTATTTTTGTCGGCAGCTTCGCGCAGCATCACGCCCGCGCACTCATAATGGGCCGCGGCAACCGCCCGCGCATCCGTTACGGGAGTCTCCGCAATCATCTCCTGCGCCGCCGCCTCCGCCGCTTTATAGTCGCCAGTCTGCAGGCCCATCTTCACAATCTGCTCCTGGCACCTCCGGCAATGGCCTCCGTCCTGTTTATCGGCTTTCCTGAAGGACCCGAGCGCGGAAGCGTAGTCGCGCTTCTGCAACTGCTCCATCCCCATCGCATAGGTCTTCTGCGCCTTCGGACCGGTTGGCCCCGTGGACTGCTGCGCCTTCACTGCGTTTGCTCCTCCCAGCGCGAGTAGGCAGGCTAGCGCTGCGATTCCCAGATGCTTCATCATCCTCAATCCTCCAGCGATAGCACAGTATCACGATGGAGACCGAAAACCCAGATTTTCTAGTCGGTTTTTTAGTTGGAACTACCGCCGCCTGAGGCGCGAGGCGTAGAGCCTTTGTCGCCGCCGGGCTCGGGCGGGTTGTTCAAGGTGTAGATCACCTCGCCGGGTCGCGCATAATGCAGCTTCTCACGCGCCTCGTATTCAATCGCGTCGGGATCGTTCTTCAGGCGGCCCACATGATCCTTGAGCGCGCTGTTTTCCTTCTGGAGCGAATCAATCTGCTGGTGCAGCGCCGTGTCCTGGGCCCGCTTCCGCTCGTAGTTGTCCACTCCATTTCGACCAAACACAACGTGAAGAGTAAAAAACACGGTAAACACCACGGCGACGCCGATGGCCATCCGCCGCCGCGCGCGATAAGCTGCGGCGCGCGCGCGCGAAACCCATCCCGGCTTTCCCTGGTTTGTTCCCGCGGATTTCACCGAATCTCCCTGATGCTCCAGATATCCCAGATATCTATGATCGGCGGAATCACCGCCGGTTTGCATCGCTCATCCACAAAAACGAGGCATGGGGAATCTACTCCAGCACCCACTTCTTCGCCGCTTCACTCAACGGCTCCGACTGGTCGCCGCGGCGCGCTTCCGAATACACGCGCACCACCGGCTCGGTCCCACTTAGCCGGTAGCACACCCATGAGCCGTCTTCCAGAATCAGCTTCAGCCCGTCGGTCCGCACCACCCGCGTGACTGCGCGACTGCCAAGCGCCGCTGGGTCCGCCTTGATCTTCTCCACGAATTTTTCTTTCACCTCCGGCGTAAGCCGCAGATTTTCGCGGCGCGGATAGAATTCGCCCACCCTTGCGAATAGCCCGCTCAACTGCTCGCCCAGACTTTTTCCGCGCGCCGCAACCATCTCCGCCACCAGCAGACCGGCAATCACGCCGTCTTTCTCCGGAACATGGCCGCGAATCGTCAGCCCCGCGCTCTCCTCGCCGCCAATCGCGATCTTGTCCTGATTAATCAGCTCGCCGATAAACTTGAAGCCAACCGGCGTTTCATAGAGCGGAATCTTCTGCTCGTCCGCCAGCGCGTTGATCAGGTTCGTAGTCGCCACCGACTTTGCCACGCCATTGCGCCAGCCCCGCGTCTCCACCAGATAATCAAACAGCAGAGCGATAATGTAGTTGGGCTGAAGAAACGTCCCGTCGCGGTCCACAATCCCAAAGCGGTCCGCGTCTCCATCCGTGGCGATGCCCAGCGCGGCACCCGTCTCCTTCATTTTGGCCTTGCAATCGCCGAGCAAAGGATCGTCCGGCTCCGGCGCGTGACCGCCGAACAGCACGTCGCGGGAGTCGTGGACCGTCGCCACCTCGACTCCATGCTCGCGCAGGATATGGCAGCTATACCCGCGCGCCGCTCCCCAGAACGGGTCAAACACCACCTTGATGCCCGCCTTCTTGATCGCCGCAAAATCCACCAGCTCGCCCAGCCGTTTCAGGTAGTCCGGCTTGACGTCAATCTCCTCAAATTTCTCCTTCGGCTCGGGCGCGGGCGCAACCACATCGTCGCCCAGCGACCGAATCTCCGCTTCGATCTGCTTCGTCACGTTCGGCAACGCCGGCGCGCCGTCCGGCGTCGAAAACTTGATTCCGTTGTACTCCGGAGGATTATGCGACGCCGTAAAATTGATTCCCCCGCTGGCCTTCCGCTGCCGAATGGCGTAGGAGATCGCCGGAGTCGGCGCGGCCTCTGGAATTACCACCGGCTTCACTCCATGGGAAGCCAGAATTTTCGCGGCTTCGGCAACAAAGGTCTCGCCCAGAAAGCGCGGGTCGCGTCCTACCAGAACCGAATGCGTCCCCGGCTGCGCGGCCACATACTTCGCAATCCCGGTCACAGCGCGGCGAATATTCGCCAGCGTGAACTCCTCCGCCACAATCGCCCGCCAGCCCGATGTGCCAAACTTGATCTCGACCGCCATAGCTCTCCCCGTTCCCAGTAGTTTTCGCGCCCATCCGGCCCGTAGAGGTAAGATGCTCTCGCAAACATCTCCTCAGCCCATCTTAATGAAAGGTAGAAACCATGCTCGCCGAAGCCTCTCCGGTCCGCATCGCGCTGACCACCGTAAGCTCCCACGAAGAGGGCCGCCGCCTCGCTCGCGCGCTCGTCGAGCGCCGTCTCGCGGCCTGCGTCAACCTCGTCCCCAATCTCACGTCTGTGTACCGCTGGCAAGGCACGGTGGACGAAGCAGCGGAGACTCTGCTGCTGATCAAAACAACGGCGGAACAGCTCTCCGCCCTCGAAGCCGCCCTCGGCGAGCTTCATTCCTACGAAGTTCCGGAGTTCCTCGCCCTCACCCCTGAATCAGGAAGCCAGGCCTACCTGGCCTGGCTCCTGAATTCCGTGAATGACTCAGCAAACCTATGAGCTACTTCGCCAACTTCGGCGGCTGATATGTTCCTGGCTCTACCCGCGTCGCGATGGAAATCCTGTTCCAGGCATTGATTGTTGTGATCGCCAGCGTCAGGTCAGCGAGTTCCTTCTCGGTAAAGTGCGGCTTCACCTGCTGATACACCCCATCGGGAACGTGCCCGTTGGTAATCAGGGTAAGCGCTTCGGTCCAGGCCAGGGCTGCCCGCTCCCGCTCCGAGTACCACGGGCACTCGCGCCATGCCTCCAGCGTATAAAGCCTCTGCTCGCTTTCACCGCCGGCGCGCAGGTCCTTCGAGTGCATGTCCAGGCAATAGGCGCAGCCGTTGATTTGTGAAGCCCGAAACTTCACCAAATGCAGCAGTCCGGCCTCAAGCCCGCTGTTGTGCAGATATTCTTCCAGACCGGCCATCGCCTTGTACGCCCCCGGCGCCGCCTTGTAAGGATTAAATCTCGGTTCCATTTGCATTTCCTCCGTTTAACTTATCTGTTGCATTCGATGAAGCAGCCCCTACTCCGGCGTCAGATAATTTGCTGAATCCTCAGCGTTTTGGCGGCTGCCTCGTTCCGGCATACGGCCCGGCAATCTGCGGCATCAGAATCGCGCAACTTTTCCTTTCATCTAAGGTTAATAAAGACAGGCTCGCGGACACCCGGCAAAGAAGCCGGTCGATCCAAGGAGTTGTGCCGCCTCGGGGTATGGCCCCAAAGACGGCGAGGAGGGTTTCAATTATGCGCTTGCTGCGCTCACTCGGATTGGCGACCATGTTGGCTGGAGCTTTGGCGCTCGTGCCTTCTTCCGCCCACGCCCAGATCTCGGTCGGCATCGGCATCGGGCCGGTCGTCGATTACCCGGCCCCCGTCTACGTCTCCGGCCCACCCGACTGCGAGTGGGGATACTATTCCTACTATCCTTACGCCTGCGTCCCCTATGGCTACTACGGAGATGACTGGTTCTACGACGGTGCCTTCATTGGCGCCGGCCCCTGGTACTCAGGCTGGTATGGACGTCCCTGGGGA
>JBAUHD010000256.1:0-5813 GCA_049680085.1 Acidobacteriaceae bacterium | reverse complement strand
TTCCACCGCTGGGGCGGACTCGGCAATCACCGCTATCAAATCGGCTTCTCCGGCGACACCTTTTCCGTGTGGCCCTCGCTGGCCTTTCAGCCATGGTTTACCGCTACCGCCGCCAACGTCGGCTACGCCTACTGGAGCCACGACATCGGCGGCCACATGCCTGGAGCCGTCACCCCCGAGCTTTACACCCGATGGATACAGTTCGGCGCCTTCAGCCCCATTCTGCGCACGCACACCACCCAGAACCCCGATTCCGAGCGCCGCATCTGGGCGTATCCCGAACCGTATTCCAGCATCATGCGCCGCACCTTCCAGCTCCGCATGGCCATGCAGCCCTATCTCTACACCGAGGCGCGCCGCACCTACGATACAGGCGTGGCCTTCCTCCATCCGCTCTACTATGACTGGCCCGAAGCCCAGGCCGCCTACTCCAATAAAGGCGAATACGTCTTCGGCAGCCAGATGCTTGCCGCGCCCGTCACGCAGCCGGTGGACCCGGCGACGCAGTTGGCGAAAGAATCCATCTGGATTCCCAAGGGAGAATGGATCGAGCGCGCCACAGGAAAGCATTTCACCGGCCCCGCCCAGGTCTCCCGCAGCTTCTCCATCGATCAGATTCCCGTCTACCTGCGCGCGGGCGCTATTGTTCCCGAGCAGCCGCCCATGCTGTTCACCGACCAGAAGCCAGTCGATCCGCTCATCCTGAAAGTCCTTCCCCTTGACGACAACCAGACCAGCGCCTACAGGCTCTATGCGGATGCCAGCAACTCGCGCGCCTACCAGCGCGGCATCTGCACCTGGACGCCCATCACTGCGAAACAATCCGGCGACACGCTCATCCTTCAGGTTGCGCCGGTCGAAGGCAGCTATCCGGGCATGATTGAGCAGCGCGCCTACCGGCTGGAGCTGCCGGGCGGCTGGCCTCCTGAATCTGTCACAGTGAATGGAAAGCCGTTGGCATTCGCCGGTCAGGACCAGTCAAAACCCGGCTGGCTCTACGAAGGCAACGCGCTGATGACCGTCATCACCACGCCGCGCTTTTCCGTGCACACGCCTGTGCGCATTGAGGTGCGCCGCGCCTCTGGCTCCATCGCATCCAGAAATCAGCTCGACGGCTTTGCCGGCTCCATTGATCGGCTGCGCGGAGCCTACGACACCCTGAACGCGATCTATCCCTATGTGTGGTCGCCCGACCCGCTCATCGATGCGCTGCAAACCGGGGACCGGATCGGCTATCACCCTGAGAAAGCCCACGCTGAGCTTACCCGCTTCCCCTCGCTCTACGCGCAGGCGCTGGCCAAGGTACAAGCCCTGGTGGATGCGGCAAACATTCCCAACGACGAGCTCGACAAGCGGCTGGAACACGACCACGGCTTCGGTTCGACTACTAGCCCCGCCGCGAACTATAAGCTCATGCTGAACCGCGCGCTGGTGATGCTCGAAGACGGTAATCCGAAATAGAAGTTTCGGCGCTGCTCCCTCGTTGCGAACCGCTTGCAAGCAGGCCCTCCCTTCAATGGAAGGGCCTGCTTGCTCAAGCTTCTTAACCTGTGGGAACAATAGGAAACCCAGTCCCACGACCAACGGGAATGGTCACGAACGCCAGCACCGCGATGGCGCGAAGCGTCGTGTGCCCGTGCGGCGAGCACTTCAGAACATCATTCGGAATCCCATCTGCATGCGCCGCGGTGGATCAAAGCTCGTCGCCTGCCCGAAGTCCGGGCTGCCCAGCGTGCTCACCACATACGACCCATTGGGATGATTCAGCACGTTGAAGGACGACAGGGAAAGCCCGATCGTGGGGCTCTTGTCCAACTCGCCCGGATTCAGCTTGAAGTCGTATCCCCAGCGTAAATCAACGTCGGCATAGTCCGGCCCAATCTGCGAGTTGCGAGCCACGCCCGCCGGTCGCGCGTTGAACAGATTCGTCCCATAGGTGTCCGCGCCGGTGGAGATGCTGTACGGCGAGCCGCTGTTGGCGAACACGCCCACGCCCAGGTTCAGCAGATGCTTGGGATTGATGGCTCCGTAGAAGCCGAAATGATTGCGCCGCTGCCAGCTCGCCGGCCCCCACTCGGCATCCGGGTCCCGCTGGTTTTGCGGGAAGAACCAGAACCCGTCTGTGTTGTTCGCGTAATGACTCCACGTGTACCAGGCAAAGCCGGTAAAGCGCTTGTTGAACCGCCCACGATAATTCACATCCAGCGCGGAGCCAATCTGCGTTCCCTCCGACTGAATCTGCCGAATCTGCGAATACGATGGATCGGGCCGCACCGTGTACTCCGGCCCCAGCGGCGCGTTCACGTCAATCGAGCGGTACTGGTCCACGCCACGATTCATCCGTCCACCGACCGATAGCGTGCCCTTCTCGCCCACCCTGCGCTCCAGCGAAAGTCCATACTGAATCTCGTAAGGCGTGCGAAGATCAGGCGCCAGCGTTTCCAGCGAAGGTGCAAGCGCGCTCGGCTCCGCGCAGTCGCTCACCGGAACGCACAATGCCTGCTGATTGGCGGAAATTTGCAGCAGCCGCAGCTTCGCCTGTCCATAACGCGCAAGGTCCAGCAGCGGTCCGGCGCCCGAGCGGTCAAAGTAAATGCCGCCGCCGCCCCGCAGCACCATCGCGTGCGCCTGGTCCCATACCCAGGCAAAGGAAACCCGGGGCGAAAAATTATTCACGTCGTTGTCCAGAAAATTTTCCCAGTCATAGCGCACGCCCGGCGTTACCGAGAACCACGGCGTCAGCTTGATCTGGTCCTGCACATAGCCCCCAATCTCATCCCGGTGATACACAAACCGGCTTTGCCCCTCCTTCACGGAATAGCCTGAAGGGTTCCCGGCCTGCTCATTCTCAATGGCCGTCTCCACCACCGTTGTTCCGTCCGCGGCATACGTCGGGCCGTAGGTGTAGCTCCCGTCGCGATCTGTTTCGTCGTCCAGAACTCTCCGGCTAAGGTGGGGAGCCTCCACTCCGAATTTCAGCGTATGCGGCCCCAGCGTCCAGGTCATCATGTCCTGCAGCCGCGCGTTGTAGTTCGACGACACCTGGTCGTTCTGCGCGCTGCCGCCCACAAAGTCGCCGGCCACGGAAATTCTCGGGCCCTCCTGCGCGTCGCGAATCGGATCATAGTTCCTGACCAGAACCACCGCCGCCTGGTTCAACGCCTTGGCCGACAAAATGTAGTTATCGTGAAACACCAGATCGTCCTCGCGCCCTTCTGCGTTGTACGCCGCTTCCGGAAGCGTCTGGTTCCCCACGCCCTCATTCTTGTTCGTCGTGTGCTGATACGCATACATCAACGACGCGCTCTGCTTCTGGCTGATCTGGTGCCCCACTTTGATCGAGAACTCGGTGTCGCGCGTCGGCGCGGCAACATTGACGTTATAAATTCCCAGCGGATTCTCCGGCGTCGGCGCAATCCTCGCATTCACCACCGCCTGCAGGTCCTCTGCCTGCCGATTCACCGACAGCAGAAACATCGTGTTCTTCGAGTGACCCACCGGGCCCGTCAGGTCGCCCTCATAAATCCGCCGCTGCTCGGGCGGCTTGTTCGGCGAAAGGTTCTGCTGCGCGTTCATCGCTGCGTTGCGATACAGAAAATTGAACTCCCCGTGGTAGGCGTCCGCCGCCTGTTTCGTAATAATGTCAATCTGCCCGCGTCCCGGCCAGTAGTACTGCGCCGAATAGGGGTCCTGATTAATCACAACCTCCTCGACCGCCGACGGCGAAACCATCGCGCGATTCTCCTCCACGCCGTCCACCATCAGCCCCGAGCCGCCCGTGCCCGAATCCCCCGCGTCCAGAAAATTGCTCATCGCGCTTACATAATCGTTGTCGAAAATCGGCAGGTCCTTCAAATCGCCCGTCGTCATCACCGAACTGTTGCCGTTATTCTCGGACGCTGTAAGATCCACATTCAGGTCCGCGTTCACCGTCACCTGCTGCACCGCCGTCGCCACATTCAGCGCAATCTTCAGCGGAGCGATCGGAACCGACCCCGCCGTCACGCCTTCCGCAAACGGCTGAAACCCCTTCAGGCTCACGATCAGCGAGTAGTTTCCGGCCTCCGTGGGGAGCAGCGTGAACCCTCCCGTCTCGTCCGTCGTCGCCTCGGCCACCGTCGCGCCGGTCGGGCTCGTCAGCGCCACATGTGCTCCCGGAACAATCGCGCCCGTCGAGTCCGTTACCGTCCCGCTGATCGCCGCCATGCCGCTTCCCGGAGCGGGAGCCGGAAACGGAGCAGACATCGCATTGGATATCCAAAGCGGAATCGAAATTTCGGCCATCCCCTCCAGCGTCGTGTTCATTTGCGCCGAGGCGACGGAGGAAAAGGCCAGCAGCGCAAGCGCCGGCAGGCAAGCGGAAACAGCAAATCGTGAACGCAACAAAGCCAGAACCCCTTTACCGCATTTCTTCGGAAACAACTACGCGCCCGTCCGTAACCGCTTACAGGAAATTTTCCGTGCAGCGTCGAAAGTGCTTCTCTCCCAAAAAAAGCGTCAGTGTTGTGGACGCAGCGCGCCCGTTCCTGTCCCTCTGCCGCCCGGAAACACTCCCGCGGCAGAAACGGCGATTCAACCTTAGTGATCTCGCGTCGTGCAGGCATCCAAAAAAAGAAACCGGAAGGTGGGTGGCTGCCGGTGGTCGTTTGTCTTTTATTCTTGAGCCGCCACGCCAAGCGCCAGCGGCCATTCCGAGGGCGCATCGACCATGCAGTCGGAAGTCACAGTCTCCAATGTATGCGAGGAGAGCCCATACCGGCAACCGATACCATAAGTCCCCGCGTTGCGCGCAACCAGAACGTCAACCACCGAGTCGCCCACCATTAAAGTTTCATTCGGAGCAACGCCCGCCTCCCGCATCAGAGCCCGCAAACCCTCCGGATCAGGCTTCTTCGTCCCAAAACTGTTCCCGCCATAAATTTGGAAGAAATGCTGGCTCAACCCAAGCGCCTCGCAAATCCTCCGCGCCGGATTCACCGGCTTATTCGTCAACACCGCAAACTTTCGCTCACTGGAATTCGGAGTCGCGCGCAGCTTTTCCAGCGCCCCAAACACCCCATCATAAACAAAGGTGTGGTCCAGCATATGCCGGCGATAGCAGGCCATAAACCGCTCCACGCCGTCCTCCACCAGAGCGTCATCCGCCGGATCGCCCAGCGCCCGCCGAATCAGCATCCCAGCCCCATCGCCCACATACTCGGCAACCACCTCGTCGGGCAGTGCCGGACGCCCCATCTCCCCCAGCATCGCATTCACCGCCGTCGCCAGGTCCCGCCGGGAATCAATCAACGTCCCATCCAGATCAAACACAATCAGCTTGATCGAAGCCGCGGGAATAGGATTCGCAATCGAAAGCATGAATCAATAATATCTGCCCGAAAATCAGCTGCCGGGCAAACCCTACCAACTGTAATGCACCTTGTAACTCACCTGTCGTTGCCCGTGCGCCGGGACCGTGATGGGAAACGCAATGGTCGAGCTGTCCCGCTTCTCGTAATCCGAGCTCTTGTCCACAATCTCCCAGTTCGCCACCCGGAACAGGTGCTCCACCACGTCCACATTTACCGGCTTGTCCTTCGCGTTCTTCACGGTGATCAGATAGGACTCGTCAATGGTCCGCGCGCCGTAATCGGCGTGGAAGTCCATACGCTTGCGGTTGCCGGTGACGTCAAACGCGACTCCGGTAGAAAGCCTGATCTTGCCGCCATCAGGTGTGTGGTCGATGGTGTTCTCGCCGACAAATTCCATCTGCCCATCGGAGTCTGTGCGATAGAACCTCACCACGCCTGCCGGAAGCGGCATTCCCAGGTGAT
>JBAUHD010000255.1:0-4664 GCA_049680085.1 Acidobacteriaceae bacterium | reverse complement strand
GGCCATCGCCATGGCCCAGCAGGGCGGCCTGGGCATTATCCACCGCAACCTGAACATCGAGCAGCAGGCCGGCGAAGTGGACAAGGTAAAGCGCTCTGAAAGCGGAATGATCGTCGATCCCGTCACCATGACGCCCGATCAGTTAATCTCCGACGCCCTCGAAGTCATGCGACGCTACAAAATTTCCGGCGTCCCCGTCACCAAGAACAAAAAGCTCGTGGGCATCCTCACCAATCGCGACCTCCGCTTTGAGACCCGCACCGACATCCCCATCCGCGACGTGATGACCAAAGAAAACCTCATCACCGTGCCCGTCGGCACCACGCTCGAAGATGCGGAGCAGATTCTGCATCAGAATCGCGTCGAAAAGCTGCTCGTCGTCAACGGCAACTATGAGCTCAAGGGCCTCATCACCGTCAAGGACATCCAGAAAAAGCTGAAGTATCCCAATGCGTCCAAGGACGAGCAGGGCCGCCTGCGCGTCGGCGCGGCTATCGGCGCCACCGGAGATTTCCTCGAGCGCGCCGCCGAGCTGGTCCGGAACCGCGTCGATGTCCTCTCCATCGACTCCGCCCACGGCCACTCCTCGCGAGTGCTCGAAGCCGTGCAGGCCGTGAAAAATGCCTTCCCCGAAGTCGATCTGCTGGCCGGCAACATCGCCACCTACGACGGCGCGAAGGCCCTCATCGCCCACGGAGCCGACGGCGTCAAGGTCGGCATCGGCCCCGGCTCCATCTGCACCACGCGCATGGTCACCGGCGCGGGAATGCCCCAGATTACCGCCATCAGCGAAGCCTTCCGCGCCGGACGCGAGCACGGCATCCCGGTCATCGCCGACGGAGGCATCAAGTATTCGGGCGATGTGGCCAAGGCCATCGCCGCCGGCGCAAACGTGGTCATGATCGGCTCGCTCTTCGCCGGCGTGGACGAAAGCCCCGGCGAAACCATCCTCTACCAGGGCCGCTCCTTCAAGGCCTATCGCGGCATGGGCTCGCTCTCCGCCATGTCCCAGGGCTCAGGCGAGCGCTACTTCCAGGGCACGCAGGATTTTGAAACGGAGCCGTCGCGCAGCGAGGGCGTCGTCAACCGCGAACGCAACGCTGGCAACCGTCTGGCCAAGTTCGTCCCGGAAGGAATCGAAGGCCGCGTGCCGCATCGCGGGCCGCTCGAAGCCATGGTCTACCAGCTCGTCGGCGGCCTCCGCTCCGGCATGGGCTATCTCGGCTGCGCAACCATCGAGGACCTGCAAACCAAATCCCGCTTCGTCCGCATCTCCAACGCCGGCCTCCGCGAAAGCCACGTCCACGACGTCATCATCACCCGCGAAGCCCCGAATTATCACGTCGAGTAAAACGAGGACGGACGGGTGGCCCACACAAGCGCCTTTGCTTGTGTGGGGAACACTACTGCTTCAGCTTTGCTTCGAATCCAATGGTTGTCATCCCGACCGAAGCGACCAAAGGAAGCGCAGCGGAGGGACCTGCACTTCTCTCGGTGGGTACACCGATACTGGATATGCTTTAGCGACCCGCTTTTCAGCGACCCGCTCTTTAGCCACCCGCTCCACCAGCCGCCTCACAGGTACTTATCAAACGGAATCTCAAACGAGAAAAGCTCCTTCCCGCCGCCCGTGCGCAAATCGCGCAGCGTGAGCCGCGCGCCCTTCAGCGGAGCCGGCCCCAGTCCCCGCACATCGTAAAACAGAAACCCAGCCCGCGTGCTGTGCGGCGGAACCGTCACCGCGCTGTATTCCAGATCGTTGAAGTCCTGCTCAATCTTTTTGTCCGGAGTCTTCGGCTTTCTCCGCAAGGGCGGCAGCGGAGCGGGTAAGGGAATGGGCGCGCCGGGGCCGTGAAGATGCGTCATGCGCCGCTCCACATCTTCCGGCACGGCGGCGGGAATTCGGTCTCCCTCCGCGCTGATGAAGTCAATCCGCGCCTGGTCCAGCGAAAGCGCCTGGTCGCCGTTGTTGGTCACGACCACATAAATCGGCATGAATCCGTTCTCGACATAATGAACGCGAAAGATCTTCCCCTTCTCTTTCGTGTCATAAGGCTCGGCGGCAATCACCACATGATCGGCCTGGTGCGCGTCGTGGCAGGCATAGGTGGAAGCGTCTTTCGGAACCGGAATCTTGTGGTCCGAAGCGAACAGCGGCCCGGCTACGGCGCAAAGCACAAGAGCGAAGGCGAAAAGAAAGCGCGGGCGCATACGGTTCCGCACGATTATCATTCTTCGATAGGACTCGCGTAAAGAGGGAATCGTTAGCGGATGCTTGTTGTCTACAGCCTCGCCTTGCTGCTGGTCCTCGTCGTTGGCGCGCCGTACTGGCTCCTTCGCATGGCCGCCAGCGGCAAATATCGCGAGGGCCTGCGCGAGCGTCTCGGCTTTGTCCCCCTCCCCCTCCGCCTCAACGAACGCAAAGCCGAGCGCATCCTCTGGGTCCACGCGGTGTCGGTGGGCGAGGTGCTGGCCGCAAGCCGTCTCATCGCAGAACTCGGCGAGCAATCCGGTTGCACGGTGATGATCTCCACCACCACCCGAGCCGGCCAGCGCCTCGCCCGCGAGCGATTTGGCGCGGACCGCGTCTTTTATTTCCCGCTGGACTTCGCCTTCGCCGTCCGCGCGTATCTCCGCGCGCTGCGCCCCCGCATGGTCGTGCTGATTGAAACCGAATTCTGGCCGCGCATGTTGACCGAGTGCCGCCGCGCCGAAGTCCCCGTTGCCGTCGTCAACGCGCGCATCTCCGACCGCTCCTGGCCGCGCTATCGCCGTCTGCGCTTTCTGTGGAAGCATCTCCTGAACCACTTCGCCGTCGTGCTCGCGCAAAGCGGGCTCGACGCCCAGCGGCTGACCGCATTGGGTGCAAGCAACGTCCGCGTCGGCGGCAACCTGAAGTACGACATCCGCGTGGCCCAGCCCGCCGCCGTGACCGAAGCCCTGCGTGCCCACCTGCCCGCAGGCGCCAAAATCGTCGTCTGCGGCTCCACGCTCGCGGGCGAAGAAGAATTCCTCCTCGATTTGCTCCCGCCGGACGTGATTACCATCCTCGCCCCCCGCCACCCCGAGCGCTTCGACACCGTAGCCGCCATGCTCTCCAGCCGCAGCGCACCATTCGTGCGCCGCTCCCAGTGGATGCTCGCGCCCGCCCCGCTCGCGCCGGGAACCATCTTCCTGCTCGATTCCATCGGCGAGCTCGCCTCCATCGATTCGCTCGCGTCTGTGGCCGTGATCGGCGGAGGCTTCTTCGTCCCCGGCGGACACAATCCACTGGAACCCGCGCAGTTTGCGGTTCCCGCCATCATGGGCCCCCATTATGAAAATTTTCGCGGCATCGTCGAAAAGCTGCGCGCCGCGAACGCCATTCTCATCGCGGAGCCTTCCGCGCTGGGACCCCGCTTGCATGATCTGCTGAACGACGAATCCGCCGCCAAGACCATGGGCGCGCGAGCCCGCGCCGTCTTTGAAAGGGAAGCGGGCGCAACCCCCCGCGCCGTCGCCGCGCTGCTCGACGTGCTGAGGGAGCGCGCATGATCCGTCCCTTCGCCTACCTCGTCCCGCTCTACGCCGCCGCACTCGGCGCAAAAAACGCAGCCTACGAACGCGGCTGGGCCACGCCCAAAAAACTCCAGTGGCCCGTCGTCAGCATCGGCAATTTGTCTGTCGGCGGCGCGGGAAAAACCCCGCTCGTCATTCGCCTCGCCGAGATGCTCGTCGCGGCGAAGGTTCCCGTCGACGTGCTCTCGCGCGGCTACGGACGCAACAGTTCCACAACCGAACGCGTCAATCCCGAAGGTGACGCCGCCCGCTACGGCGACGAGCCGTTGCTCATCGCCCGTGCCGCGCAAGTCCCGGTTTATGTGGGCGCCAGCCGCTACCAGGCCGGCCTGCTCGCCGAACATCATTCCCAAGCCACGGGAATCCATCTGCTCGACGACGGCTTCCAGCATCGCAAGCTCGCACGCGACCTGGACATTGTTGTCCTCCACGCCAGCGACTTTGAAGAAACGCTGCTCCCCGCCGGACGCCTGCGCGAGCCGCTCGCCTCGCTCCAGCGCGCCTCGGCTATCGTGCTGCGCGCCGAAGACCGCGCCCTTGAGCCGGAGCTTCGCAAGCGCGGCATCCACGCTCCCGTCTGGATCCAGCATCGCAGCCTCACCGCCGAAAACGTAACCCGCGCAATTGTTTTCTGCGGCATCGCGCGTCCCCAGGAATTCTTCGCCGCGCTGCGCTCGCAAGGCATCGATCTCGCCGCCGCCATCGCTCTAGGCGACCATCAGCGTTACACCCGCGCGGAGCTGGACCGCCTCGCCGCGGCACTTCGTCACCACGGCGCGCCATGCTTCCTCACCACGGAAAAAGACGCGGCGCGCCTCACCCCGGAGCAGCGCGCGCGCCTTGAGCAAACCGCTCCCCTGCGTCTCGCCCGGCTCCAGGTTTCGCTCGAAGACGAGCCCGCCATTCTGGCCCAACTGCTCCAACTGCTTGTGAGAAAATAAGCCATTGCCTGAACAGGAAACGCAGTTACGGGTGCTCGTCATGCGGCTGAGCGCGATGGGCGATATTCTTCACGCGCTGCCCGCCGTCACCGCGCTGCGTAACGCGCATCCCGGGTGGCGCATCGGCTGGGCCGTCGAGCCGCAATGGAAGCCGCTGCTGGCCGC
>JBAUHD010000254.1:0-6277 GCA_049680085.1 Acidobacteriaceae bacterium | reverse complement strand
CGCCGCAGCGCCCACTCCACATACTCCACGCCGTCGTAAAGCGTAAAGGCCAGTTCCTGCAACGCCGTCGAACCCGCTTCGCGAATGTGGTATCCGGAAATCGAAATGGGATTGAATCGCGGCGCATGCCGCGCGCCGAATTCAAAGGTATCCACAACCAGGCGCATCGAAGGCGCCGGCGGATACAAATACTCCTTCTGAGCAATGTATTCCTTCAGAATGTCATTCTGCAGCGTCCCGGAAAGATGCGCCCAGTCCGCCCCCTGCTTTTCGGCCGCCACCAGATACATGGCCCACAGGATGCTGGCCGGTGAGTTGATGGTCATTGAGGTTGTCGTCTTCTCCAGGTCGATCCCGGAAAAGAGAATCTCCATATCCTCCAGCGAATCGATGGCCACGCCGCATTTGCCCACCTCGCCTTCGCTTTCCGCGTCATCGGAGTCGCGGCCCATCAGCGTGGGAAGGTCGAAAGCGACGGATAATCCGCCGCCTCCGTTCGCCAGCAGGTATTTGTAGCGGAGGTTCGTTTCCTCCGGGCTGGCGAAGCCGGAGAACTGGCGCATGGTCCACAGTTTGCCGCGATATCCGGAGGCGTGAATGCCGCGCGTATACGGCGGCTTTCCAGGCTCTCCCGTATCGCTCGCGGCATCCCAGCCTTCAGAGAGATCAGCCGGCGTGTAGAGCCGGTTCACCGCCTGCCCGGAAACAGTTGTGAACCGCGCCTCGCCCCGCTCATCCACATTGACGCCCGAGGGAGTCCCAATCGGCCGCTCCGGGGCCTTTGCCAGCGCCGGAGCCAATACCTCATCGCTCCATCGCTCCTCATTTTCGGAAGAGCGACCTCTCGGGTTGGACTCGCCTGTGCTCATGAAACATCCAAGAATAGCGGCGCGGCGGGCACAGCGCAAGGGACCTAATCAAGACCCGACGCGCGCGGTCCCTTCGGCCTCGGCTCGCCAGGGCCGACGTCCTTGAAGCGATCCGGAACAGTCCGGCCCCGGTTGCCCGTTCCGGACTTCTTAACAAGGAGCACAATTACGCCGATCAGGATCAGCGCGGCAATGATGAGAAGAATGGCCATTTAGCTCTCCAGATCGTCCCTAATTGAATTAGGAACCCCCGGAGCTGCTTTAGGTTAGCTGGCAGTCTCAGAAAGGAATGTCGTCGTCCGTAATTTCTGTGGACTGCACCAACTCGTCTGGCTGCGCCGGACCGCGTTGATCGTAGGACGTACTGCTGCTCCGGTTGTAACCGCCGCCTTCGCCTTCGCCGCGTCCCGAAAGCAGCGAAATTTCGTTCACGATAATCTCCGTCCGGTACTTCTTTTCTCCGGAGGTCTTATCGTCCCACGAACGAGTTTGAATCTTGCCCTCCACGAAAAGCTTGGAGCCCTTCTTCACGTAATCGCGGATAATCTCGGCTAATTTTCCATAGGCCACCAGGTTGTGCCATTCGGTACGGTCGGTCCAGTTGCCCGCCGGGTCCTTGGTGCGGTCACTGGTGGCCAGGCTGAAGCTGGCGACCATGGTTCCACCGCCGGTTGCGCGAATCTCCGGGTCCTTGCCTACGTTGCCGAGAAGAATAACCTTATTGACGCTCTTTGCCATGGCTGCGCTGCTCCATTGAATGATCTGAGAAGGATAACAGGGAGTTCATGTCCCGCGATACAGGTTCCAAGGGCAATTCCGGCTGGTCTCTCCCCGACGCGGAGATCCGCCGGTTGCGTAGCCACTTGGCCGTGCCCAGCACAAACGCCAGCGAGCCAAACGGCAGGCACATCATCGCCACGATGAGGGCGATCCAGCCCGGATTGGTGTGCGGCCCGTGGGGTCCTATCCCGCCGAACGCCGTGGAGGCCAGTACCGCGGCAAGCACGCCCGCAGTTAGGGTCCCCACTCCGGTTTGCAGCAGTTGTCTGGTTCCGTCATCCGGCTGAGTCGAACCCATACCGACTTACCTCGCTCCCGCGTGCAGCATGGCGAAGACGGCCACGCCGGTGATTGATACATACAGCCAGATGGGCAGCGTGAACCGCGCAATCTTTCTGTGTTGAGGAAACCGTCCGGTCAAGGAAAAGAAGAACGTGATGAGCACCATGGGCAGCGCCACCGTGCATAGAACAATGTGGCTGACGAGCACGGAGAAATAGACCGTGCGCATCGCGCCAACACCCTGGTAAAGCACGTCTCCGTGCAGCGCGTGGTTCGCCGTGTACACAACCAGAAACATACACGAGAAGACCAGCGCCGTAATCATCGAGCGCCGGTGCGCCCGGATGTTCCTCCGCCGGATAAAGAAGAACCCGGCAATGAGGCAGATGGCGGCCAGCCCGTTCAACAGCGCGTCCAGCGCGGGCAGAAAGAGCAGCCGGTCGGCGAAGGCGCGCGGCGCGGTGTGGACATAGATCAGCCAGAAGAGGAAGGCCGTGGCCGCCGCGCTCAGCGCGATCATGCCGGCGATTGCCGTCTTGCTCGATTGCGTGGCAGCCTGTGTGACCGGCATCTCTACCGTCCTTTGGCGTTGAGCATCAGCACGATCAGCAGCACCGGCAGGTAAATGACGCTCACCTTCAGCAAGTCGCGGGCATACATCTTGGACTCGATCTTCGAGCGAGCCCTGGTGATGCGCCCAAACCGAATCGTGTAGCCGAGATACACCAGCCCCAGCACCGTCGCCGTGACCGCGTAATACATTCCGGCCACATGCAGATATACGGGCAGCAGACTGACGGGAATCATGAGGACCGCGTAGGTCAGCGCCTCCAGCACCGTGGACCAGCCGTCCGGCTGCACCACGGGCAGCATCTTGATGCCCGCGCGACCGTAGTCCTCGCGGTACATCCACGAGATCGCCATGAAGTGCGGGAACTGCCATACGAACAGAATGGCAAAGAGCGCCACGGCTGGCCATTCGATGCGACCCCGCGCCGCCGTCCAACCCAGCAGGGGCGGCATCGCTCCTGGAAACGCCCCGATAAAGGTGGCCAGCGTGGTCCGGCGCTTCAGGGGCGTATAGATCGCCACATAGGTGAAGGCGGTGATGAGCGTCAGCGTCGCGGTAATCAGGTTGGTGGTGTGCGCCAGCCAGAGCGAGCCGACGGCAATCGCGCCCAACCCCAGGAGAATGCCGAGGGCCAGGCTCATTCGGCCCGAGGCCAGCGGGCGGTTGGAAGTGCGGATCATCTTCGCGTCCAGCTTCCGCTCGATGCACTCATTGAGCGCCGCGGAGCCCGCGGACACCATGCCGATACCGATCAGCGCCTCCAGCAAGCCGGGCTGCACGCTGCTGATGCCCGACTGCATGGACCCCAGGTAGAAGCCGGCCCACGCCGTCATGACGACCAGCGCGGTGACCCGGTCCTTGAACAGCGTGCGCAGGTCGGAGACCCACGTGGCTGTGTCTCCCGCGCGCGGGGCGTGGATGGAAACAGCCTGGTGTACTTCGGGCACGATGGCTGGAGAAGCTTCAGCGGCAGGCGCGGCGGAACTGGTGGATACAGGCGTCATTTTTCAGCAGACATTCCATGATACAGCCTTCAGCGCGGGCGGCTCCCGCCGACGCCTTTGTAGACTGCCGGATTCAGCGATGGATCGTTGTACATCTTGAACTGCCGGTAGAGCTTGAAGCGCCGCTGGCCGCGGATTACCTCGGACCATAGCGCGTCCAGGCACCGGGCCAGATCGCCGCGCTGTTCCTCCAGCCGCTTCAGGCGCTCCCGGTTGCGGGCGATATGCCCATCGGGCGCGTCTGTGCGCCGCGTCTCCTCCCGCGTGTGAAATATCTTGAGGGCGAGAATCGACAGCCGGTCCACCATCAGCCCTGGGGTTTCCGAGTGCAGCGGAGGGTCCGCGGCGGGCAGCCCATGAGGCTCCAGCGCCTCCAGCAGCAGACGGTCGCAACGCTCTATCAGGTCGTTGCGGCTCTGGTTCACGCGGTCAATTCCCCGTTTCACCTCGGCGATTCGCGCGTCGGAAGCCTGCGGCGCGCGTGCTTCGTCCTCCAGATGCCACAGCTCAAAATTCGCGTAATGCTGCGCGCGAACCGCCCCCGCAAGGTCCTCCGCCGCGACGCCATCCGGCGCGCTGCGATGCCACTCTTCCGTCCAGGCGTCGTGGAGGGAAAGGACCGAGCGCGCGTCGAGCAGTTGCGCGAGTTCTGGATTGAATCTGCCGGTCATGGCTGCCCCCTATGGTAATCGACCCGCTTCTTTGCCGACGCTGTCTGGCTGGCCGGGATATTCTGAAACAGCGCGAGCTGGTTCGCCGAGCCCACCGTCTGGAAAGGAAGCCGCTTTGTCTTCGTCCTCCGCATCGCAATTTCCGCACCGCCGCTATAACCCGCTCCGCCGCCAGTGGGTGCTGGTTTCGCCGCACCGCACGGAACGGCCCTGGCAGGGCGAGGTGAACGCTTCGTCGGGTTTCTCCGATGTGCACTACGACCCGAACTGCTACCTGTGCCCAGGCAATCAGCGGGCGGGTGGGCATCGCACGCCCAATTATGAAAGCGTATTCATTTTCGACAATGACTACGCCGCGCTGCTGCCGGACTCGACCGCGCCCCAACCGGACCCTTCCCCGCTGCTCCACGCCGAGCGCGAGCGGGGCCGCTGCAAGGTCATCTGCTTCCACCCCGACCACAGCCTTACGCTGGCCCGCATGGAGTTGGCCGACATTCGCAGAGTCGTCGATGCCTGGACCGCCGAGTATGAAGAACTCTCCGGCCAGCCGGACCTTCGCTACGTCCAGATATTCGAGAACCGCGGGGCCATGATGGGGGCCAGCAATCCCCATCCCCACTGCCAGATCTGGGCGACCGAGCACGTTCCGGACGAGCCCGCGCAGGAGACCGAATCGCTGAAGGCGTACCGCGCGGAAAAGCAGAGCTGCATGCTGTGCGACTACCTCGGTCTCGAAGCGAAGCAAGGGACGCGCACTGTCTGCGAGAACGAAGACTTCCTGGTGGTTGTGCCGTGGTGGGCGGTGTGGCCGTTTGAGACGCTGGTGCTTTCCAGGAGGCACATCGGCTCGATGGCCCAGTTCAGTGACCGGGAAAAGACCTCGCTCGCCAATATTCTGAAGCACACCACAACGCGCTACGACAATCTGTTTGAAACCAGCTTTCCCTACACCATGGGCTTTCACCAGGCGCCCTCCGACGGTGAAGGCCATGACGAATGGCATTTCCACGCGCACTATTATCCGCCCCTGCTGCGGTCGGCAACGGTGCGAAAGTTCATGGTCGGCTTTGAAATGCTGGGCATGCCTCAGCGAGACATCACCCCGGAGGGCGCGGCGGAACGGCTTCGGGCGGTTCCGGCGGAACATTTCTTCGGACACTGACGCGGGAAAATGCGGAATTTTGTTTTGCGAGTTGCTGTACTTCATTGATTCCATTTGGTTTTCAGGAAACGTCGATTGCTGTAGTTCATTGATTCCATTGGGTTTTCAGGGAAACGCGATTGTTGTTGCTCATTGATTCCAAAAGACTTTCAGGAAAATTCATTGGCGTTTGGAGCTTCCTGGTTTAAGGAGAATTGCGAAAAGCTGACGGGACCGCTTGAGAGGTCCCGTTGAGTGTTGGCAAAGTTTTGACGACGGCGAAAGCCTTCCCTCAGCGGCTAAAGCCGCATTGATTTCAGGCTACTTACGGACGGGCTGAAGCCCGCCCCCTTCAAAAACAAATTTTTTGATAAGCAAAACGGGACCGCTTGAGCGGTCCCGTTTGGTTTTTGTGTTCTATGTCTATTTTATCAAAGCGGGAAAATTCAAATGCATGTTGGCGGAAGTTTTTTGATTTGTGGAATGAAGCGGTTACGAGGGAAATTGAGGCGGAGGGGTTGACATCACTGGAGGGAACCCCCGGGGTGGACCGCCTGTGTTTGGACAGCGCGCCTGGCGGCCGGCAGCGAGGCTCCGATTTCGCACGGTCGGTCTGTATGTTTTTTGGGAATTCCGCGCTCAGATGCTTCCATTTCGTGGAGAGTTGTGTATCATCGGTAGAAATTCATCTAGAACGTATTTCGAAGGTTTGATTGCCGGGACAAGTTCCCGGATTGCTTTGGATTTCGGTCCGGCTTAGCCGCATGGTCCCAGCCGCCGCCGAAAGATGCATAAGAGGTTGTCGAGTTTCTGCGCACGTTGTCTTGTAGCTCAGATCAGCCCGTTCCCAATCAGGCGATTTTCTCGACTCCCCTGCCGGCCGTTGCAGCGGACGAGTATTTCCGCAAGTTTCAACCTATGCAACCGCTCGAAGGAAAAGGCAGAATTGAATGAAAACA
>JBAUHD010000253.1:0-1573 GCA_049680085.1 Acidobacteriaceae bacterium | reverse complement strand
GCGCAAAAGCTGACGCGGCGGCTGACTGAGGTTCGCAAGAACGGCCAGTTGCCCTATCTGCGCGCCGACGGAAAAAGCCAGGTCACCGTCGAATACGACGCCAGAACCCACAAGCCGATTCGCATTGACGCCGTGGTCATTTCCTCGCAGCACTCCGAGACCGTTGCCAACGAAGAACTGCGCGCCGACATTCTGAAGCACGTCATTCAGGCCGTGCTGCCCGCAAACCTGCTCGATGAAAACACGAAGTACCACATCAACCCCACCGGCCGATTTGTCGTCGGCGGCCCCATGGGCGATAGCGGTCTGACCGGGCGCAAAATCATCGTCGATACCTATGGCGGCATGGGCCGTCACGGCGGCGGCGCCTTCAGCGGCAAGGACCCGACCAAGGTCGACCGCTCGGCGGCCTACATGGCGCGCTACATCGCCAAAAACATCGTCGCGGCGGGCCTCGCCGAGCGCTGCGAGGTGCAGTTGGCCTACGCCATCGGAGTAGCCGAGCCGGTCAGCGTGCTGGTCGATACCTTCGGAACCGCCACCATCGATGAGAGCCAGCTCGAAGAGTTGGTGCGCGCGAATTTCCAGCTTACGCCGAAGGGAATCATCGAGAGCCTCAACCTGCGCCGCCCCATCTACCGGCAGACCGCGGCCTACGGCCACTTCGGCCGCACCGAAAAGGAATTCACCTGGGAAGCCACCGACAAGGCGGCCGCGCTCAAGGAGCAGGCCGGAAAGGCTCTGGCGGCGGTCAGCTAAAGTCCGGTCAGCGAAGCAGCAGTTAGCAAAAGGCAGGCTCTTCCGGAGTCTGCCTTTTGCTTTGTGTGGAATTGTCTTGGTAGAATTCCGCGTTCCCCGATGACAAGACTCTCTCGATGGCTATCAGCAGCGATCGTGTGCGTGAGCATGACGGTCATTCCATCTGCGAGCGCGCAGCAAACCGCACAGCCAGAGGCGGTACAGCGGGACTGGCCCGTCTATGGCGGGCAGGCCGCGGGCGACCACTATTCCCCACTGACGCAGATCAACCGCGACAATGTGGCGAACCTCCGCGTGGCGTGGCAGTTCGATACGGACGAGCGCGGCGGACTGGAGACCAGCCCCATCATCGTGGGAGGCGTCCTCTATGCGTATACGCCCACGCAGAAGGTGATCGCGCTCGACGCCGCCACCGGCAAGCTGATCTGGAAATTCGATTCAGGCATCGCCAGCACGCAGCCGGCGCGCGGGGTCGCCTACTGGAGCGGCGGCAACGACGGCAAGCACGCGCGAATTTTTGCCGGCGTGATGAACTACCTCTACGCGCTCGACGCAGCCACCGGCAAGCCCATTCCCACCTTTGGAGAAAATGGACGCATCGATCTCCGCAAGGGCCTGCGCCGCGACTACCAAAGCCAGTCCATCGCGCTCACCACTCCCGGAATCATCTACAAGGACCTGATCATTGTCGGCGGGCGCGATCCGGAGACGCACCCGGCGCCCCCCGGAACCATTCGCGCCTTCGACGTGCGCACCGGAGCGCTGCGCTGGGAGTTCCGCACCATCCCTCGTCCCGGTGAGCCGGGCTACAACA
>JBAUHD010000252.1:0-14175 GCA_049680085.1 Acidobacteriaceae bacterium | reverse complement strand
CTCGCCCAGCGGAATCGAGATTACGGCTGCATCTTTTTGCGCTCGGAACGCGGCCAGCGCACCGCGCGGAAGCCGCAGGTTGCGCGCCAGCACGTTCCCGGTTCCCAGAGGGATCACGCCCAGCGCGGCGTCCGAGCCCGCCACTCCCTGCAACACCTGGAACAGGGTCCCATCTCCTCCGCAGGCGAACACGGTATCGATGCCGCTCTCCACCGCCTCCCTCGCCTGCTCGCCCGCCGAACCGCACGAGAGCGTCTCCCGAACCTCCGCCGCGCAGCCCTCTGCGCGCAGCAACGCGGCGCAGCTTTCCACCACCGCGCGCCGGTTGCCCCGCTTCGCCAGCAAAGGATTCACAAAAAACACCGCCCGCCGCATACCCCAAGCATGAGGCCACGCGCCGCGATCCGCAACACGGCCAGCGCATAAGCAGCACTCCCTACGCGATGTCATCCCGAGCGCAGCGGTTCCAAATTCACCCTTGCCGTCGCGTATCATCATCTGCAACCGTGGTTCCACAAATCAACCCGCGAAAGGAGCGTTGCTCAACCATGAAAGTCGGAGTTTTCACGCCGCTGCTCTCGCACCTTCCGCTTCCGGCCGTTCTCGACAAGCTCCGCACGCTCAACATCCACACCGTCGAGCTAGGAACCGGCAACTATCCCGGCGACGCTCACTGCAAGCTCTCCATGCTCGACGACCCATCCGCGCTTGCCGACTTCCAGCACGCGCTCGCCGATCACGGAGCCTCCATCAGCGCTCTAAGCTGCCACGGAAATCCGCTGCATCCCGACCCTGCCCGCGCCCGCCACGACTCCGAAGTCAGCCGCAAAACCATCCTGCTTGCCGAAAAGCTCGGCGTCTCCGTCGTGGTCGATTTTTCCGGATGCCCCGGCGACTCGCCCACCGCCAAGCACCCCAACTGGATCACCTGCCCCTGGCCGCCCGACTACCTCGAAGTCCTCGACTGGCAGTGGAGCAAAGTCGTCGCACCCTACTGGACGGAGCACGCGAAGTTCGCCGCTGACCACGGCGTGAAAATCGCGATCGAAATGCATCCCGGCTTCGTCGTCTACAGCCCGGAAACCTTGCTCAGACTCCGCGCCCTCGCCGGACCCGCCATCGGCTGCAACTTCGACCCCAGCCACCTCTTCTGGCAGAGTATTGACCCCATCGCCGCCGTCCGCATTCTCGGTGACGCCATCTTCCACGTCCACGCCAAGGACACGCAGCTCTACCCCGCCAATCTCCCGCTCACCGGAGTCCTCGACACCAAACCCTACACCGACGAGCGCCGCCGCGGCTGGATCTTCCGCACCTGCGGCTACGGCCACGGCGCCGAGTGGTGGAAGGAATTCGTCTCCACGCTGCGCATGTTCGGCTACGACTCCGCACTGTCCATCGAGCACGAGGATAGCCTGCTCTCCGCCGAAGAGGGCCTGGCCAAAGCCGCCTCATTCCTCAACGAAATCGTGATTCGCGAAAAGCCCGGCGCGGCGTGGTGGACCTGATCCGTGGCTTGGGATTAATGAGTCGAAGAAGCCACGCCGCCCACCCGCACAAAAATCACCGAAGAATCATCCGAGTAAACCTGCTTCCACTCCGGCATCAGCGGAAGCACGAACGTCATGGGAGAGCCGCGCTCCAGCAGGCAAAATCCAATGTGATATTTGTTGAGTAACAAATTCGGATCGCTCTGCAACGTAGCCCACTCGCCGTACTCGCGCAGCACGCCCGCCCATTCATAAAGGTCGGCGCGACCATCAATGAAGACTGGATGCTCGGGCATCGCCCAGATCAGGTATCCGCCATCGGAATAGAAATTGAGCATGTTCCCTGAAAGGGGATGCGACTTGATATAGGCCACCGCCTTCACCGGATTTCCGTTCGTCACCTGCTCCGCCAGCGCCTGTCGGCTGGGAAACCCCAGAAACAGCGCCAGGGCGACAACGGCAAGAAAGATCAGGTTGGGCGCGGGCCGGTCCTTCTCGGCGTCATATCCATCCCAGAAGCTCGAAAGCAGCCGGGCAACCACGGGCGCCGCCAAAATGCCAAACACAAACACCAGCCGGCGATGATTCAGCGCCAGCCACGCTCCCATGGCCAGCAAGATCAGTTCGCGCAGGTCAAGAACCTCGGACGACCGCCGAACCAGAAGCACCAGAAATATGACGGCCAGCACGCACAGCAGGCCCACTCCCCGCCCGGTGTTGAACGGAAGAGGCAGCCACTCCTGAACATAGGCCAGATTCACAGGCTGGCGCAGCATCGTATCCAGCGGATACAGCACCTGACGCCAGCCCACAGGGTTCAGGAAAACCGCCGCAACGGAAAGCACTAGAACGAGAAGAAGCATTCGCCGCCGCCGCGGCTCCCACCCGCGGCAAACCAGCGCGCCGGTCTGAAAGTCCAGCAAGGAGCAGATCGAGAATACGCCCAGAACCATCAGCCCCAGAAAAAACGAGCCGTGGCAGTTGACCCAGATCGCAAAGAGCGGCGGCAGGCACCAAAGCCATCGCGGATTGCGAGACCCGCCGAGGTATAACACCAGCAGTTCAACCGTCAACAGCAGGTAGCCGATCACCTGCGGACGGATCGACAACCCAGCCGTCGAAAAGAACCAGAGCACCATCGCGCCCAACAGCCCGATTTTGGAATTTCCCGAAACCAGGCTGCACAACGCATAGCCGGTAATCAACAGCGCGGCGGCCAAAACGCAAAACCATAGCATCAGCCCGGAATAGCCGCCCATCCGGTACGCGCCGTAAATCAGCGCCTGCGCCAACCACTCCTGCGGAACCAGCGCATGGTGAAACGCGGTGAAGGAAAACAAATCCATCGTGGGGATGCTGTGGCGGGTCCAGATCATCTCCCCGGACTTCAGGTGCCACCACATATCGGAATCGTTGAACCGCCCCCGCACGCTCAACTCGGCCAGCACCGCCAGCGAGCCCGCCATCGCAACCGGAAACGAGAGGACTCTTCTGAGAAGGCGACGAGGAGCGGGGCTTACGGCGGGCTTGATGGAAGGAGACGCGGCGCTCAAGCGGTTTCCATGTCCATGTCTTCCTGGTCCTGGTCGAGCAGCGGATCAGGGTCCGCAAGCCGGATGAGGCGGTGCAGATAGGCGCGGGAAATGTTGAGGCTGCGCGCGGCCATGGTCTTGTTTCCGTTGGCCTCGCGAACCGCCGCGGCCGCCAGCTTGACTTTATAGTCGCGCAACTGGCGCTCAAAAGAATTGGTCGGGTGGAAGTCGCCGATATTGGCCAGGCTCTCTTCGCGAATGTTCCCGGGCAGGTCCTGCTCGGTGATGTTCTTCCCGCTGGCGACAATGATGGCGCGCTGAATCACGTTTTCCAGCTCGCGCACATTTCCCGGCCAGGAATAGGCCTGCAGCAGGGACACGGCTTCCGGCTCAATGGCCTCCACCTCTTTTTGGTAAATCTGCGTGTAGTGGCGCAGGAAATGATTCGAGATCTGGGCAATGTCCTCGACGCGCTCCTGCAGGGGCGGGGCCGTGATCTTCATGACGTTGATGCGGTAGTAAAGGTCGAGCCGGAATTTTCCCAGCCTGACCAGCTCCCCCAGGTCCGCGTGCGTGGCAAAGATCAGCCGCGCCCGCAGCGGAATCAGCTTAGTGCTTCCCAGCCGGTTGAATTCCCTCTGTTGCAGCACGCGCAGCAGCTTGACCTGCGTCGCCGGGCTCAGTTCGCCAATCTCGTCCAGAAACAGCGTACCCTCGCCCGCCTGCTCCAGGTAACCTTCCCTCGCACCAACGGTACCCGTGAAGGCGCCCTTCTCATGACCGAAAAGTTCGGCCTCGATCAGTGTTTCCGGAATCGCGCCGCAGCACACCGCCACGAACGGACGCAGCGAGTGCGCCCCGAGGTTGTGAATCGCGCGCGCGATCAGCTCTTTTCCCGTGCCGCTCTCGCCCGTCACCAGCACGGAAGCATTCAGGCTGGCCACGCGATGCACCAGGTCGTAGACCTCCCGCATCTGCGGGCTGGAGCCGATCATCTGGTCGCAGGAGACAGGCTCTTCCGCCGTATGCCGGACAACATCGCTTTCGCGCCGCAGCAACGATCGCTCATGGACGCGCCGCATCAAGGCGCGCAGCTCCCGGACTGAGGGCGGTTTGCGGCAGTAACTGTAGGCGCCCAGCCGGACCAGTTCCTCGGCGGTCCCGCGCAGGCTGTCGTCGGCCATGATGATGGAGGAGACCTGCGAGGCGACGAACCGCTTGCAGGTGGCGATGCGGTCTTTCAGGGACGTGAGGTTGGAATCCAGGTCGAGAATAACAACATCCCACTCTCCCTCGGAGAGCTTGCGGGTAGCGGCACTCTCACTCCGCTCCAGCTCGACTTGAAATTCGTGTCCCAAGGCAGAGGACAGGACCGGCAACAGCTTCCGATCTTCTGAATAGAGCCCAATGCGCACCATGCTGGAGTCCTCACCTTCAATCCATGCTGAACACAAGCGGGGAAGCTTCGCGGGATGCGGGCACAGCGGGCCTCCCTTCTCTCTGAAAATGTTCCCAGCACGGCGGAAGAGCCCCCTGCATATTCCCTCATGTTCGCCACGGGGGAGCGGAGAACGTTCTTGTTGTCATGCAGAGGTTGCTAGTTATTGATAGCTAAACAGGTTCCCAAAGTCCAGAGAATTCCGCACGCTGCTTCTTCTGGTATATACCTGAATAAGTAACCTTTTGAATACATTACTTTCGTTACTGGGTGTTCCTCCCCCGCGTTCGCTACAATTGTCCGGCTTCGCTTCCGAGCCGCTTTCTGATTATCGGCGGGGATCGAAGGAATCCTGAATCTTTGTGCTCTGCCGGGGGAAGAAGCGGTTTCAGAACGGGAGAGCGGCTTGCGGGCGGAGCGGCAAGCGCGTTGGTTCAGGGGGGCGGAGGGGGTCTGGCGCGGGCCGGCCGCATCCGGAAACTGTGTATACAGTCAAATCACCCTCTTGACGCATATGTAAACAGGCGTTGACACCGGACCGCCCGGAAGCGGGCAAACCCCTGAATTCACGCGATCCGAAATTCCTGTAATGTGGATAGAAAATTGCACGGTTACGTTTAACCCTCTTGGAAAAGGAAGGATTTTGGGGAATGGATACGCCGGTTTTCCTGTGGCCGACTCTGGTGCTGGTTCTGGTGGCGACAGCCACGGACCTGCGCAGCCGCCGCATCCCGAACTGGCTGGTGCTTCCCTTTCTGGTTGCGGGCATAGCAGTATCTATCTGGCTTCATGGCTGGATGGGACTCAAAGAAAGTCTTCTCGGCATGGTGGTGGGCGGGCTATTATTTGGCATCCTCGCGGTAATGGGTGGAATGGGAGGCGGCGACGTGAAGCTGTGCGCCGCCATCGGCACGTGGATTTGGTGGCACCAGATGCTGGTCGCACTTGTGCTCACAGGAATTGCAGGGGGTATCATGGCTCTGTGCTGGGCGGCTGCCGGAGGATTTCTCGGTGAACTGTTCAGCAGCGCCGGAAACCTGGTTTTTGACGTTGGCAAACGCGGATTGAAGCCTGACCCGGAACAGAACCTCGACAATCCGCGGGCGCGAAAGATGCCGTACGCGCCGGCAATCGCGATTGGAACGCTGCTGTCGTTCCTGGCGCATGCGGCGCATTAGGATGGGAACACGGGAATGAAGAAGGCAACATCAATCCGCTTCCGCCAGAGGAACGGCAAAGCCGCGCGGGAAGCGGGAGACGCAAAGGGAGCAGGCAGTTTGTGATGTCCACGTTTACGCAACATCCCGACACCCTTGGAGCCAACACGCTGAGCGTCGCGCTGATCGGGCCCGAGGAGTCGCGCCGCCGCGACCTGGCCGTGGCGCTCGCCGGCCCGCAGGCCATTGTGGCCAAGGAATTCCGCGAATATCCCGGACTGGACGACGTGCCCCAGTTGTCGGAGGCGGGCTATCAGGTCGTCATTATCGAGTTGGACACCAATCCCGAGCAGGCGCTCGATCTGGTGGAACACATCGCCAGCCGCAGTTCCATTACCGTCATGGTGTACTCCGCGCGCGCCGACTCGGACATGCTGGTTCGCTGCATGAGGGCGGGAGCGCGAGAGTTTCTCACCCCGCCGTTTACGCAGGGCGCGGTCGCCGAGGCACTGGTGCGCGCCTCGGTTCGCCGTCCGGCTTTGAAGTCGGGCAAGCAGGCGCTGGGCCGGCTGCTGGTGTTCACCGGCGCGAAAGGCGGCTCCGGCGTCACTACCATCGCCAGCAATTTCGCGGTCGCGCTCGCGCATGAGTCCGGCCAGAACACCCTGCTGATTGATCTTGATCTTCCCCTGGGCGCCGCGGCGCTGGATCTCGGTATCACCGCACCCTTCTCCACCGTCGATGCGCTGCAAAACGTCAATCGCATGGACACCAATTTTCTGTCCCGCCTTCTGACCAAACACAGCTCGGGACTTTTCGTGCTCTCGGCGCCGGACAAGTATTCCTACATCCCGGTAATGGAGGAGGCGCTGGAAAAACTGATGATCTCGGCGCGCCAGGATTTTGAATACGTGGTGGTGGACGCCGGGTCGATTGCCGGCCCCAATTTCATGTTGCTTCTCGATGCGGCGACCACGGTGTATCTTGTCACCCAGATCAGCATCTCCGAGCTGCGCAATTCCAATCGGCTGATCACTGAATTTTTTGCTTCGCGCGCGACAAAACTCCAGATTGTGCTGAATCGCTTCACGCCCCGTTCCCTGGTGATCGATGAAGAGAGTATTACCAAGGCGCTCACGCTGCCGGCGAGCTGGAAAGTCCCGAGCGACTACCCGGTGGTGCGGCAGGCGCAGAACAGCGCGACTCCATTCGTGCTGGAGGATTCCACGATCAGCAGCGTGATCCGGCAGATGGCGAGGGCCGCATCCGGCCTGTCGGCGGCTCCGGAAAAGAAAAAGCGGTTCGGGTTGGGCCTGTTCGGATAGGGATTGAAGCTCCTGTGTTTCGCAACGATATATAGGGATGGGGATACGTGGAACAACTGAACATAGAGCAGTTCAAAGCCGAAGTACACCGGACCCTGATCTCCAGGCTGGACCTGGAGAAGCTGTCGCGCGTCAACAGCGGACAGGCGCGCCACGCCGTCGCCGGCATGATTACGGAAATCATTGCCAGCCAGAAGGTTCCGCTCAACCTCAACGAGCAGGACCGGATGCAGGAGGAACTGCTGGACGAGGTGTTCGGCCTGGGCCCGCTGGAGCCGCTGCTGCGGGACAAGACCATCTCCGACATCATGGTCAACGGCAAGGACAACATCTTTATTGAAAGAGGCGGAATCCTGCGCCGGGTCGACGCCACGTTTCGCGATGACCGCCACCTGATGCAGATCATTGACCGCATCGTATCGCGGATTGGACGCCGCGTGGACGAGTCCTCGCCGATGGTCGATGCGCGTCTGCCCGACGGCTCCCGCGTCAACGCCATTATTCCTCCCCTGGCTCTCGATGGCCCGGCCGTTTCCATCCGCCGCTTCGGCACCGGCCCGGTCGCCGCCAGCCAGCTGGTCTCCCTCAAGAGCATCTCTCCGGAAATGCTGGAGCTGCTGGCCGCCGCCGTGCGCGCCCGCATCAGCATTCTGATCTCCGGCGGCACGGGCGCCGGCAAAACCACCCTGCTCAACATCCTGTCGCAGTTCATCCCGCAGAACGAGCGCGTCGTCACCATTGAAGACGCCGCCGAGCTTCAGCTCGCCCTCCAGAATATCGTGCGGCTTGAAACCCGCCCCCCCAACGTCGAGGGCCAGGGGGCCATCCGCCAGCGGCAGTTGCTGATCAACAGCCTGCGTATGCGCCCCGACCGCATCATCATCGGCGAGGTGCGCGGCGAAGAGGCCTTTGACATGCTCCAGGCCATGAACACCGGCCACGAGGGCTCGATGGCCACCATCCACGCCAACACCACCCGCGACGCGCTCTCCCGGCTGGAATCCATGGTCGCCATGAGCAATCTGAATCTGCCGGAGCGGACCGTGCGCCAGCAGATCTCCTCGGCCATTGCCATCGTCGTCCAGGTCTCCCGGATGAGCGACGGCAGCCGCAGGGTCGTCAATATCTCCGAGATCACCGGCATGGAGGAGAACATCATCAGCATGCACGAGATCTTCAGTTTCCAGAGGAAGGGCATCGGGCCGGACGGCAGGGTCATCGGCGCCTTCCAGCCCAGCCGCATCCGCCCCAAATTTCTGGAGCGGCTTCGCGTGTCCGGCATCATGCTGCCCGCCAGCATGTTTGAGAACATAACGGAAGTCAATTAGCGGGAGGGATCGTACCGGCCATGTCATTTCTGATCATCCTCGTATTTTTGGGAGTCTTCGCCATCGTCGCGCTCCTGCTGGTGGCCAGCGGGACCGGCGCCTCGCAGCAGACCAAGCGGACCCTGGTCGTGCTCGACGCGGCGCTGAGCGCGGAAAAGCAGAAGGGTTCGGACCCCATCGTCGATGTGCGCAAGAAGGAGCTGCTCAGCGCAGTGCCCTTGCTGAACCGGCTGCTGCTCAAGATCGAGCTGGCTCCGCGCCTGCGTCACCTGCTCTACCAGGCCAATTTGAAGTGGACAGCGGGCGGTTTGATCCTGATGATGGCCGCGCTGTTCCTGATCCCGTCCTATGTGATCCATTATGAGACGGGCGTCTACCTGCTTGCGTTCCTGGCTGGACTGTTCGCCTGCCTCTGTCCGCTCGGATTTGTTCTCTATAAGCGCAGGGCCCGCTTCAATAAATTTGAGAAAGATCTGCCGGATGCCCTGGGCCTGATGGTGAGCGCAATGCGCGCCGGCCACAGCCTCAATTCCGCGCTGGACCTGGTGGCTCACGAGGCCGCCGATCCCATCGGGACCGAGTTTCGCATCTGCTTTGAAGAACAAAACTATGGCCTGGAATTACCCACGGCCATGCACAACCTGATTTCCCGCGTTCCCCTGCATGACGTGAAGATGGTGGTGACCGCGATCCTCATCCAGAAGGAAAGCGGCGGCAACCTGGCCGAAGTGCTCGATAAAGTGGCCTACGTCATCCGCGAGCGGTTCCGGCTGAAGCGCCAGGTGCGCACGCACACCGCCCAGGGGCGCATGACCGGATGGGTGCTCACGCTTCTCCCCGTCGTGCTTGGATTTATGCTGTATCTTTTGAACCCCAAGGATATGAGCCTGCTTTGGAAAACCGCCATCGGCGTCCATCTGCTTTACGCCGCCGGCGTCATGACCATCATTGGCGGATTAATTATTCGCAAGATCGTGAACATGGATGTATAGGTGAGATATGGGAATTGCGGTCTTCGCGTTCATCGTGTTTTTCCTGCTGGTTGCCAGCGGTGGCGTCATGCTGTTCTACCGGGAAGCGATGCTGCAGCGAATCGCAGCGGTCACTTCGCAGCGCACCAAGCCGCGCAGCATCGTCGGAGCCATTCAACAAACAGGTCTTTCGCTCTCGACCATGGTCGAGCAGTTCGACCGGGTCATGCCGAAGAACGAGAAAGACCTCAACACCGCCCGCCAGCGGCTGGTGCGCGCCGGCTACCGCAATGACAACACGCTGCGGCTTTTCCAGGGCTCGAAGCTTTTCATCCCCCTGGTGCTGTGCGTCTTTCTTCTGGTCACAGGCCTCGGCCGCTACAGCCCGTTTTTCCTCTATGCGGTAGCTCTGGGGCTGGGCTATCTGTCGCCCGACCTGTGGCTGGGGCGGATGATCTCCAAGCGTCAGGCGCGCATTCGGCGCGCCCTGCCCGACGTTCTCGATCTGTTGATCATCTGCATCGAAGCCGGGCTCAGCCTTGACCAGGCCACCGTCCGCACCGCGCAGGAGCTGAAAGCGGCGCAGCCGGACTTCAGCGATGAGATGGGCCTGGTGGTCCTGGAGCAGGCTGCCGGACGCCCTCGCGCCGATGCGTGGAGGGCCCTCGGCGACCGCACCGGCGTGCCCAGCGTTCGCAGCCTGGTCTCGGTGCTGATCCAGTCGGAAAAATTCGGGACCAGCGTGGCGCGAACCCTGCGCATTCACTCCGATACGCTGAGGACCGAACGCCGTCAGAAGGTGGAAGAACAGGCTGCCAAAACCACGGTGAAGCTGGTCTTCCCGCTGGTTCTCTTCATCTTCCCCTCCATCTTCCTGGTCACGCTGGGACCGGCGATGATCAAGATGTCGGAATTTTTCAAGCACTTTAAATAGGAAGGAGAGCTGACGTGGACAATACAACAATTATCCGGGTTGTTGCCGTCGTTGTTGCCGTGGTTTTGCTGATCATTCTGATTCAGCGCCGCCGCAAGAGAGCAAATTAACAAAGCGGCATTACGGCCGCTTAGATTCGCCGCACGGGCACAAATTCGGGGACAGCAAACCTCTCTCTGAGCCCTTCTGCGGCGAGATAACCTGGGCAAGTCGGCTCTCGGGAGCTCTGTTCTGGACGAGAAAGGCGGATTGCTTTCCTCCCCTGCGGAACAGAGCCCCCTCTGACCCTCATTCCAACGCAAGAAAGGAACTGCACACGAAGGTCGTACCCAGGACCCTGGCACCCGAAAAGCGGTTCACCGCTTACGCCCGCGAATGCAGAAAATGATGGAGAAGCAAACCTACTGCGTTTATAACCAGACCCGCGAGTGCTTTCTCTGCCTGGGAGTCACCCCGGCGGATACCACGTTTTCGCGCCTCAAAGGCCTGATTGGCAAGCTGAAGCTCAAGCTCGACGAGGGCCTGTGGGTGGTTCCCTCCCAGGGTGTCCATACCCTCGGAGTGCTCTTCCCGCTCGACCTCATCTATCTCGACGAGCAGCACAAGGTCCTCCACGCCATCGAGCATTTTCCACGCTTCCGCATCGCTCCGCTGAGGATTCAGGCCTCCAGCGTGCTCGAGCTGCCCACCCACACCATCTATTCTTCACAAACCCAGCCAGGCGATCAGTTGATCATCTGCTCGGTCGACGAAATCGAAAGCCGCTTCCAGTGCGTAGCGATCCCGCAGCTTGAAGACCAGGCGCGATAGCCCTACGCCCCATTCCCCCAGGTGCGACGACAGACCCGCGAAATGAGACAATCAGCGCAGCCAGGGTTCGGACGGGCCGCAACTTGCCTCAAGCCGTCGTCCATGATCAACTGCCTGCTCTCGCGGATCGCCTCGCAAGCCGATAGGGGAACTGCATGAACTCGATGAAGACGTGGTTCAAAAAGCTGTTGGATCAGAGGAAGGCCGCGCGGGATAGGACGCCTCCGCTCGCCGCTTACTTCTGGGACGGCGGCCGCCCCGTCGCCCACATCGTGAAGGACATCAGCCCCACCGGGTTTTTTCTCGCCACCGAAGAGCGCTGGCTGCTGGGCACCCTGGTCATGATCACCCTCCAGAGAACCAGAACAGAATCCTCCCGCCCCGACTCCTCCCTTATCGTCATGTCCAAGGTCGTCCACCACGGAGAGGACGGCGTCGGGTTTTCTTTCATCCCGGTGGAAGCCTCGAGTTCCGACCAGCGGTCCCAGCCCGGCTCCCACGCGGCGGACCGCAGGACCCTTGACCGATTTCTGCGCAGTCTGGCCTCGGATCACGCCTGAATTTTCGCATAATCTTCGCCCAACTCTGTCGATCTGAGCACGCCTTCCGGAGTGGAGCCAAGGGCTCCGCCTCGCTCGAAAGCACTGAAATACTTGAAATATATCTTGAAATTGCACAATTTCTGGAGGATACTCATTACCTGTCTATCAGAAGTACCCCGGATTTCCACACGGGAGAAAAACTTTATGAAGCAACTCAGAAATGAAAGCGGGCAGACTTTAGTAATGGTCGCCCTCAGCCTGTCAGTCCTGTTGGGATTTGCAGCGTTCGCAACCGACATCGGAGTCATGCTGCATGAAAAAAGGCTCGCGCAAACCGCGGCGGACAGCGCCGCTATCGCCGCCGCTTCAGCGGTGACCTACGGCGGCAACGCATCCAACGCTGGTCTTGCCGCCGCCGCCGCGAGCGGCTTCACGCCGGCCACGGACTCCAGCGGAAACGTCACCACCTCGGTGAGCATCAGTCTCCCCCCTGTCGACGGCACCTTCGCAACGCAGGCAGGCTATGTAGAAGCCATCATTACCCAGCAGACGCCCGGTTTCTTCATGCGCGTTTTCGGAAGTGACGGCATGACCGTCAGCGCGAGAGCAGTCGCCACCTACCTGGGAACAGGCGACGCCTGTGTACGTCTCAACAATCCCACCAATCATGATCCAGCCGCACACCCCTGGGGCAAATCCACCCTCACCATGCTGCACTGTGGAATTCTCGCCAACGGCAACGTCGACCTTGGAGGAAATGGTTTTATAAACGCTAAATATGTGGGGGCAACAGGCGCCATTAACGTCTCCGGATCGGGCTCCATCCTCGGGGCGCAGTCTCCGGGCATAGCGCCCTTTAGCGACCCTTATGCCAGGCTGGGCACATCCGCCTACCAGCCCAACGTCACTGGAGGAAGCTGCACAGGAGGAAGCTGCAAGTTCCCGGACGGCACCCCCTTCCAACTCAATCAACCCCTCACCAGTGCCTCGACCGGGGTCTACGTCTACACTCAACCTGTAACCTTCACCGGCACGATCAACGCGACCGGTGTTACCATCGTGCTCCTTCCCGGGGCGTCCCTTGGCACCGCCAACGCGAGCGTCAACTTAACCGCTCCTGTATCCGGACTGTTCGACAACGTGCTGATCGACGCGCCCTCCTACACAGGCGAGCTGAACCTCGATTTCGGAATGTCCACGATCACGCTGAACGGCGTGATCTACGCTCCCCAGGCGGATTTATCGCTTCAGGATCAGGGCGGCCACGCAGCGGACCTGGTTCTGAATGCCGACCTCATCCTGGGTACCCTGGACGTGGGAAACAAGGACAACGGAAATCTCACCCTCAATGCTTACTCTCCAGCTTCGGGCCCGTCACCCATGCCCCGCATATCTCTGGTGGAGTAAGCGGGCGGGCCTTATAATCCTCGTGGTTGAAGGGATCGAAGATCATATGTGGACACGCAATCTACGAAATGACCGCGGCGGTTCGCTGGTCGAGCTCGCTCTTGCGTTGCCTCTCTTGTGTCTCCTTCTGATCGGCTCAGTGGAACTGGGCCGCATGGCTTATGCCTCTATTGAGGTATCGAACGCCGCACGCGCCGCCGTTGCCTACGGATCGCAGAATCCCACGACGGCTGCCCTCTCGGCGGACATGGCGACAGCGGCCACGCTCGATGCCGCCGATCTCACCTCCATGGGCGCTACGTTAGCCACCAACGCGACTGAGGCCTGCGTTTGCGACAACGTTGACAGCTCGGGGAACGTCACAAGCACCCCCATTACAGTCTGCGCCGGGCCCGCTTCCACGGCTCTAATTCAGTGCCCCCTCGTCGCCGCATCCGGGACCAACACGATCGTCCATTATGTCCAGGCGACAACCTCGGCGACCGTCAACACCATTTTCAATTACCCCGGAATTCCAACCTCATTCACCCTGCATGGCTACGCGCAGATGAGAGTGCTCCAGTAACAATGCCGCATATTCGATTCAGTAAACGATTCGGCCCACCGGCGCTGCGCGCCAGGACCGGTTCCCTGCGCTCCGAATCCGGCGCAACCTTGGTCGAAACCGCCATCTCCATCGCCATCCTGCTGACCCTCCTCGTCGGCATCATGGAAGCCGGCCTTGCGGTCTACTCCTACCACTTCATCTCCAATGCCGCCCGCGAAGGCACTCGCTACGCCATCGTCCGCGGAGGCACCTGGTCCCAGCCGCCCTGGAACGCCGGAGACTGCGCCGCCTACAGCAACTCCGGCTGCATCGCCAGCGAACAGAACGTGGAAGATTATGTGACGAGCCTTGCCTTTCCCGGCATCAACCCCAATAACATCACGGTAACTCCGACCACTTACTCCATCAGCGGAGGCACGAAGTGTGGCAGCTATATCAGCTGTAACGCAGCGGGCGACGTGGTGCAGGTGAAGGTCCAGTACGCCTTCCCGTTTTCCGTCCCCTTCGTGCCCCAGAGCACGCTGACGATGAGCAGCACCTCGCAAATGGTGATCTCGCAGTAGCACTGCCTTCGTACAGGCGCTATTTCCACCACATACGATGTCATCCCGAACGAAGTGAGAGCCTGCCCTGAATGCAATGAAGGGAACCTGCGGTTTGCTTCGGGCGGCTCCAATCTCATCTGCCGGCTACC
>JBAUHD010000251.1:0-6510 GCA_049680085.1 Acidobacteriaceae bacterium | reverse complement strand
CACGTCACCCGCCTCGAACAGATCCTCCAGCAGTCCACCGGCGATACCGACTCCATCCGCTGCAAAGTCTTGTCAGCGCTGGTTACGGAAGCCGAGGACATGATCAAGGACGCCACGGATGAGTCGGTGCGCGACGTTGCGCTGATTGCGGGCGCGCAGCGCATTGAGCATTACGAGATCGCGGCCTACGGCGCCGTGCGCCAGTTCGCGCGTATTCTGGGCGAGTCGGCGCAAGCCCAGACGCTCGACCAGACGATTAAGGAAGAGGGCCACGCCGACCATCTGCTCACGGAAATCGCGGACCGCGTCAACCCCTACGCCGAAAAGGGCGAACGGGCCGCGTAGCACGTTCTCTCGCAGCCTGCCCGCGCGGCAGGCTGCGAGAATTGCGCTCTTATTGATTCACGCCGCTGGCCAGAAATCCGCCATCGACTACCAGCGTCTGGCCGGTCACGAAGGAAGCTGCATCGGAGGCCAGGTAGATTGCGGAGCCAACCAGCTCCTCCGTTTTGCCGAAGCGGCCCATGGGGGTGCGCATCAGCAATTCCTGCCCGCGCGGCGTGCTGTCAAGCAAGTCGGCATTCAAGGCGGTACGGAACACTCCGGGAGCGATGGCGTTGACCAGCACTCCGCTGCTCGACCACTCGACGGCAAGTGAGCGGGTGAGCGAAACCACCGCGGCCTTGCTCGCGGCATAGGCGGCAACCTGGCTGAGCGAAACGAAGCTATTCAGCGAAGCAATATTAATGATGCGTCCGTACTTGTTATGGAGCATATGCGCGCCGAATATCTGGCAGGCTCGCAGCGTTCCGGTCAGGTTGGTATCGACAATGCTCTGCCACTCGTCTTCAGGGAAGGTGAGCGTCGGCGCGCGCTTGATCTTCCCGGCGCAGTTGACCAGAATGTCCACTCGCTTGTAGTGGGCGACGGTCAGGTCCAGCAGGTTCTTGAGCGAGCCGCGGTCCTGCACGTCGGAGGGGATGCGAAGCGATTTGGAGCCGGAGATGGCGTCGAGTTCCGAAGCCGTCTCCTCCACCTGTTCAGGACGGCGCGCCGAAGCCACCACCGCGGCTCCGGCCTGCGCGAGACCAATACTGAGAGCGCGACCGAGTCCGGTCGTCCCTCCGATGACGACTGCTGTCTTTCCTTCGAGACTGAGGGGAGCGTAGGGCATCTTGCCTTCACTTTCTATTTGCGCCCCAGAAACACGGGAGCGATATGACGCTGATAAAGGTTCTCCGTAACGTTCCTGGCGATGACCGTCTCATTGGCCTCCAACAGGTCGAGATAGCGGCGGCCCATTTTGGCTGCGACTTTGAAGCCGACATGGAGAAGCTGCCGGAAGCTTGGATTGTAGGCGGGGTCGGCCGGATTGTGCCGCAGTGCGGAGGTGAATTGCTCCGAGGTCCAGCCTTCCACCTCGCTCGGCGCGGGAAGCTTCTTCGGGTCGATGTCAATGACGGTGGCATAGGGCGCGCAGAGTTCTTCCATGTGGGACCAGGCGCCGGCGTAAATTTCTTTGGCGAGCGCAAGGGCCTCGCCGCCGGATTCGGCGAGCCCAATCACCTCTTCCAGCCAATTGGTTCCGGCGGTTTTCAAATGCACGCCGGTGTCGAACTTCTTCATGGCTTCATAAATGGCGGGATAAATTGAAAACTTGTCACTGCCGGAATGCACGCTCAATTTCAAATCCGCGGGCAAGCCGTACTTCGCGACAGCGTGGCGGATGACCGCCATGTCGAGGCTCATTTCGCGGGCGAACTGGGCCACATCGCCCACATAGTCCACTCCCTTGTTGAATCGCCCGCTGAATTTTGGCGCGATGGTCTGGATCGGGATCCCCTCATCGGCAATGGCGGCGAGGATGATGAGCAGTTCCGCCGGAGTCTGCGCCGCATCCGTCTCGTCCATGGAAACCTCTGCAATGAAGTTTCCCTTGCCCTTCGCGGACTCGATCTTGCGATAGACCTTGCCGGCCTCCTGCACGGCAAAGAGAAACTTCGCGGCGACGGCGCGAAGCTGCTCCGTTGCGATGGAAATTTTCTCATCGATCCCATCGAGATCAATCGAGCCGATCAGCTCGCGATGCCGCTGCGTAAACGATTCGATTGCCCCGGCTTCGGCGGGCTTGCCGATGAAGTCGGCAACGTCAATTGTGTAGAAATCGCAGGGTGCGAGGAAACGGTCTACTGTGGATAGGTTGATGTGGTCGGCGTCGCAGAAGTAGGGCTTCGCCCATGCCATGGCTTTCACCGCCGCGTCCGCCGCCGCGCGGGTCGAGGACGGATCGGAACCGATGATGCTGTGTTCGCGATTCGACTTGTTCCAAACGGGAGTAATTTCAACGCCTTGTGCGAATGCCAGCCCACAGGCCGCAAGCTGTGCTTTGGCCTGATGCCCAAAGCGGTCGCCGACTCCAAGAGAATATTTGCTGAGTATCTTCATCTCTTGAAGAATACTTGATGGCCGCCGGGTTGAGTCAACGCGGGTGATGGCGTCGTCCCGGACAGAGAGACAACGGATTCACCCGCGCCCTGCCGGAAATGCTATGTGCGCTGGACGATGAGGAGGTCGCGCGGATGCGTCTGCTTCAACAGCATTCGCATCAATGCACGAGAAAACAATCAGCGGCGTGGCGGCTTTGCTTCGGCCGGCGGCGTGTCTGGCGACACGATCGGTTTCGTCTTTACGGCATATTCATCCAGCAGCACCGCGATGAGCACCGCGGTGGGCACCGCGACCATGGCTCCGATTACTCCAGCGAATGCCGAGCCGAGCAGCAGCGCGATGAGCACGGACAGCCCGGCCAGGTCCACGCTGGTTCGCATGATGCGAGGCGTCAGATACGAAGTTTCCACCTGCGCGTAAACCACGTAGAAGATCAGCACTCCGAGCACGCGTCCCCAGGAGTCCACGGCCGCGACCAGCACCACCAGCGTAACGGAGATGAGCGCGCCGACCACCGGAACCAGGTTGAACAGGCCCATGAGCACGCCGAGCGCGTAGGCGTAGCGGACCTTGAGCGCGAGAAAAACGACGGTGCTCAACACACCCAGAATCAGCATCAGGAGCCCCTGGCCGAGCAGCCATTTTCCCATCCGCCCTTCAGCCCGCACCAAGGTTGCGTCCAGACGCTTGCGCTTGTCTCCCGGCACCAGCGAGAGCAGCCAGAAATACGCCGTCTCCCCCTCCAGCATGAAGTAAACGGTCAACACAACGCCGATAATTACGTCGAACGCCGTCCTCGCCAGCTCCCGAATCGAGGAAAGAACATAGGTCGCGAGGTTGGACTCGATGCCTTGCAGCTTCACGAATAGTTCGCTGAAATTCAGGCGGTCGGAAAATGGAAACTTGTGAAGCCGGGAGAGAATCTGTGGGCCGCGCGTTGGCATTTCCTTGCCGAACTCGCTTAAGTCATGAAGGATAGGGGGGAGCGCCAGGGCCGAAAATACCGTAATACCCACGGCTATGGCGAGGAATAGAAGGAATACGGCGAAGCCGCGGTTCGGGCTCCATTTGCCGATGCGCAGTTTCATTATGCCGCGCACCACCGGCATAAACACCACGGCAAACAGTGCGCTGACGTAAAGGATGATCAGTTCGCGGCGGACGTGCCATGCCGCGCAAACCAAAATCACCATGGCAATCGCAAAGAGAATGTCGGCGCGGCGGCGGTTCGGTTTGGTGGCCGTAATGGTGGTTGGTGTTGAATCCGGAATGGAGTTATCGCTCATCGGAACGCATTCCCTCTTCTCGACGCTCCACTGCCCCACGTCTTCCAACCGCTTCCAGAACGCGATCCACTGTTTCCTGAGGAGAAAGCCCGGCAGTGGCAACGGTAACATGCGCCATGGAATAGTGAGGAACCCGCGCCTCAAACCGGCGCGCCAGCTCTTCCCTCCTGGCGAGAACGGGCCTTTCCGCGGCCTGCGGCTGGGCCAGACACCGCGCGATCAGGACTTCCAGAGGTGCGTCAAGAAATACCAGGCAGGTCTGGTCGAGTCCGACCATAAGCTCGCGCGTCGATTCCGCTTCGACCGCGCCGCCTCCAGGGGCAATCACTTGATACTCCCGCCCAGCCAGTTCGCCAATCGCTTCCGACTCAAGCGCGCGGAATACCGCCTCGCCCTGGTCTGCGAATATTTCCGCTACCGTCTTTCCGGCCCGCGACTCGATTACCGTGTCCACGTCCACAAAGTCCCAGCCAAGCCTCTCGGCCAGCAGCGCGCCAACCGTGGACTTCCCGGCCCCCATAAAGCCGGTGAGAATGATTCTGCGTATTACTCCCGGAAAGGCCATGGTCCCTGAATTATAAGGTTTCCAGCCCCGAAGCCGTCATGTTGCAGGATCGGTCGGGTGTTCGCCGGTTCATCTGCTTCGCGTCTTCGCTTTCGCCGTCGACTCGCGCACAATCAACTCCGGCTCCATCACGATTTCAGCGAGCGCTTTGGCTTCGGGATTGGCGATCGCGTCCAGCAGCATCTGCGCTCCCCGGCCGCCCATCTCGCGCAACGGCTGCCGCACCGTGGTCAAGCTTGGCTTCTGGTAGGCCGCGCTCACAATATCGTCGAAGCCGATGACGGAAATGTCCTCGGGCACGCGCAGCCCCGCGTCATGAATGGCGCGAATCACTCCGATGGCGGCAATATCGTTGAAGCAGAAGATTGCCGTAAAGTTTCGCTGCCTCTCAAGCAGCGCCTTCATCGGACCATATCCCACCTCCGGCGAAAAGCTGTCGGCCCCCAGTTGCAGGCACAGATCGGGCCGCACGGCAATCTCCAACCGCCGCGCTGTCTCCAGAATGCTCTTCCAGCGGTGTTCCGTGTCCGGAATAATCTCCGGTCCCTTCATAAACGCGATGCTGCGATGCCCAAGCCGGTGCAGATGGGTCAGAGCAAGCTCCGCCGCCCTCCCGTGGTCCAGCACAATGCCGCTCACGCCCGACGCATTCGTATGGGCTGAAATGGAGACAACCGGCAGCGGCGTCCGCACCGAGACCGGCGTGTTCAGCAGCAGAAACCCGTCCACCGCGCGCTCCATCAGCAGCCGCGGATATTGCTGCATCAACTCGGGGTCCCAATAATGATTGGCCGTGAAATAGAAATAATGCGACCTCAGCAGCGCTTCTTCCACGCCGCGCATGACCAGCGTGAAGTAGCCCTCGCTCAGGTCAGGGGCAATCACGCCCACCGACATGCTGCGGCTCCGTCGCAGCGACCGAGCAAAGTAATTCGGACGATAATGAAACTTGCGTGCCGCTTCAAAAACACGTTCGCGCGTATGTGCGGGAATTGACTTCGCGGCCGGAGAGTCGTTCAGGACCAGAGAAATCGTGGTCTGTGAAAGCTGTAAAAGCTCCGAAAGCTGCTTCAGATTGATCGGACCGGCCTCGGGCGGCTTCGCCTTGCTCATAGCCGATTTGTAACACGTCGCGTCCCTGTTTTGAACAGGAACCGCAAATTCAGGCCCCACCGTTCAGCCAATTGTCCAGGGATTAGAAGACCCCCGCCTCGCGGTACTCCCCAACCACCTTTTTCAGCGCTCCGGCGATTTCCCCGACCGTGGCGTAGGCGCGGACACAATCCAGGATAAACGGCATCGTGTTCTCGGCTGAAAGTCCACTCTTCCCAATCCGCGGCTCTTTTTCCGCGGCCCGGCATAGAGCGGCGAGTCCGCGCTCCACGGCCTCATTCGACCGTGCTGCCCGCAGCTTTCTCAGCTTCGCCGTCTGGGCCTCACGGATCGATTCATCGATATAGAGGATGTCCGGCAGCGGCTCCTTCACCACATATTCGTTCACGCCCACGATAACTTTTTCCCCGGCCTCGACCGCCCGCTGATACGCATAGCTGGCTTCCGCAATCTCCTTCTGGGGGAAACCCTGCTCAATCGCTCGAACCATGCCGCCCATGCGGTCCAGTTTGTCGAAATAGGCAAACGCGCCCTGTTCCATCTCCAGAGTCAGCCGCTCCACAAAGTACGACCCGCCGAGCGGATCCGCCACGTCCGCCGCTCCCGACTCATAGGCCAGAATCTGCTGCGTGCGCAGCGCGATGCGCGCAGCATCTTCGGTGGGCAGGGCCAGCGCCTCGTCAAAACCGTCGGTATGCAGCGACTGCGTGCCGCCCAGCACCGCTGCCAGCCCCTGCAATGCCACCCGTGCAATGTTGTTCTTCGGCTGCTGCGCCGTGAGCGAAACCCCCGCCGTCTGGGTATGGAACCGCATCCACGTGGAGCGCGCCGTCTTCGCGCCGAAGCGCTCCGTCATCAGCCCATACCAGAGCTTGCGGGCGGCGCGGTACTTGGCGATCTCCTCGAAAAAATCATTATGCGAATTGAAGAAAAAACTGAGCCGGGGCGCAAAGTCGTCAATGTCCATCCCGCGCCGCAGCGCCCACTCCACATACTCCACGCCGTCGTAAAGCGTAAAGGCCAGTTCCTGCAACGCCGTCGAACCCGCTTCGCGAATGTGGTATCCGGAAATCGAAATGGGATTGAATCGCGGCGCAT
>JBAUHD010000250.1:0-6809 GCA_049680085.1 Acidobacteriaceae bacterium | reverse complement strand
GGAGTCGCCGTCGGAGTCGCCTCGCTCATCATCGCGCTGGCCATTACCAGCGGCATGCGCCGGGACCTGCAGGACCGCCTGCTCAGCTCCACTGCCCACGTCGAGTTGATGCGCACCATGAATGACGGCATCAAGAACTGGCAGCCGCTCGTCGCGCGCCTGCGCCATCTACCCCACGTCACCGCCGCCGCGCCCGGACTCTACGAACCGGTGCTGGTCGCGCGCGGAACCCTCTCCGGCGGAGCCATGCTCAAGGGCATCGTCCCCAGCCAGGAAAAAACCGTCAGCACTCTCTTTTCCAAGCTCACTTCGGGCTCCGCCGCGCCCCTCTCCCGGCCGGCTGAAGAAAACACAACCAACACCGCGCCACCGCCCATCGTTGTCGGCTACGACCTCGCCAATACGCTCGACGCGAAAGTCGGCGACACCGTTATGGTCATCAGCCCGCAGGGTGAGCTCACGCCCTACGGACTCGTCCCCAAGTACCAGCCCTTCCGCATCTCCGGCATCTTCCATTCCGGCTTTTACGAATACGACTCCAGCTTCGGCTTCATCCGACTGAAAGACGCGCAGCGCCTCTTCGGCGAGCCGGACGTGATCTCCGTCATCTCCTTCAAAGTCGACGACCTGAACCACGCCGACCGTATTGCCCGCGAGATTGAAGGCGCCGCCGGACCCGGCTTTCAGGCCCGGAGCTGGATGGAACAGAACCGCGAGCTTTTCACCGCGCTGAAAGAGGAGCAGGTCGTTACCTTCATCGTCATCGGCCTCATCGTCTGCGTCGCCGCCCTGAACATCCTCATCGCCCTCACCATGATGGTCATGGAGAAGACCAAAGACATCGCCGTGCTCATGTCGATGGGCGTCGAGCCCGACCAGATTCGCCGCATCTTCCTCATGCAGGGCTTTCTCATCAGCGTCGTCGGAACCGCTCTCGGACTCATCCTCGGCTACCTCGTGTCGTGGGCCGGCGGCCACTACCAGTTCATCCATCTCTCGGCGGAAATCTACTCCATCGACTATCTCCCCTTCGCGCCGCGCGCGATCCACGGCGTCATTGTGGCGGCGGCATCGCTCGGAGTCTCCCTGCTCGCGACACTGTATCCCTCGCGCTCCGCCGCGCGCGTGCTCCCCGCCGAGGCGCTGCGCTATGAATAGCCTCCGCGTCGCGCTCGCCCTCATGCTGGTCCTCGCTTTCGGAGCGCGCCCCGCCGCCGCCTATTCCGTCCTTACCCACGAGCAGATCATTGACCTCGCGTGGAAAAGCGCGATTGTTCCGGTGCTGCTCAGCCGCTATCCCAACGCCACTCCCGCCCAGTTGGAGATGGCCCACGCCTACGCTTACGGCGGATGCGTGATTCAAGACGAAGGCTATTACCCGTTCGGCAAAGCGTTCTTCAGCGACCTGACGCACTATGTGCGGACCGGCGACTTTGTCGCAAATCTCATCCGCGACTCGCGCAACATCAACGAACTGGCCTTCGCCCTCGGCGCGCTTTCGCACTACGTCGGAGACAGCATCGGCCATCACGACGCCATCAATCCCTCCACCGCCATCGAGTTTCCCGACTTACGCGCCAGATACGGACCGGTCGTCACCTATGACGAAAGCCCCCACAGCCACGTCCGCACCGAGTTCGCCTTCGACATCGACCAATTAAGCAAGCAGCGCATCGCGCCCTCCGCCTATCTGCGCCACGTCGGCCTCCGGGTTCCGGTTCGCCTCCTGGCGCAGGCTTTCTACCAAACCTACGGATTGCGCCTTCGCAGCAACCTCGTCCAGCTTGCCTCCATCCGCACCTATCGCTGGTCCGTCCGCAGCTTTCTGCCCGACATCGCCTACGCCGAAGTCGTGCTCCATCGCAAAGACTTCCCCACCGACACTCCCGGCCCCCAATTCGATCTCTACCAGAAGAATCTCGCGCAGGCCGACTTCAACAGCCAATGGCAGCATTACCGCAAAAAGGCTGGAATCAGGACCCACGTCATCGCCGCCGTGATCTTCATTCTGCCCAAAATCGGCAAGCTCTCCGAACTCTCCATCCGCGGCCCAAAGCCCGTCACCGAAACAAAATACATCGAAAGCGTCAACCGAACCGTCGCCCGTTACCAACAATTATTGAACCGGCTCGCGAAAAATCCCACCCAACCGCCCCGCGAAGCCATGGGCATCGACGACCTCGACCTCGACACCGGCACCGAGGCCATCCCCGGCTCCTACCGGCTTATGGACCAGACCTACGCCAAATTGCTCGCTGGAATCGTCCAGGTCCGAACCCCGATTCCGGCCACCATCAAGCGCGATATCCAGGCCTACTACTCCAACCCCAACGCGCCCATCTCCACCAAAAAACACAAGCGCGCCTGGCGCAGGGTCCAGCAACAACTCACCGTCCTGGAGTCGATGCCTATAGTTCCGAAACGGGACGTGGCCGCGGTTGCGGCACAGGGTCAATAGCTGGGTTCGCCTCCGCGCGATCTTTCTTCCCTTTTGGGGTTTAACAGTGGTACAGGTAGATATGGAGTCCCCTTCAACCACCTCGCTCGCGCCTGACCGGCCCGCCATTACCGGGCTGAATCCCGCCGCGCCTCCCGGACATCCAATTGTGATACAAGTCAGCAACCTGCAAAAGGAATACACAACCGGCCGCGGCAGGCTTGTGCTGTTCGACGGCCTCAGCTTTCAAGTCGCGGAGGGCGAAATGCTGGCCATTGTCGGCGAATCCGGCGCAGGAAAAAGCACCCTTTTGCACATCCTCGGGGCTCTTGATACCCCTTCCAGCGGTGACGTATACTGCGCCTCAACTCACTTGAGAAATATGTCACCCAAAGAGGCCGCCCGCTTTCGCAATCGCGAGGTGGGATACGTCTGGCAGTTTCACTATCTGCTGCCGGAGTTTACGGCTGCCGAAAATGTCGCCATGCCGCTGCTCGCTCGCGGCGAATCGAAGGCTGCCGCACTCAAAACAGCCGCCGAATGGCTGGACGAAGTGGAACTGGCCGACCGTGCCGAGCATCGCGCGGGAGAACTGTCCGGCGGTGAACAGCAGCGAGTTTCGCTCGCCCGGGCGCTCGTAACGGGGCCAAAAGTTCTGCTCGCCGATGAGCCGACCGGCGATCTGGATAGCCGCACTTCCGGCGTGGTTTTCGATCTGGTGGAACGACTTCACCGCACGCATCATCTAACATCTGTGATCGTTACGCACAATACGGCATTGGCGCAGCGGTGCGGCAGGATTTTGCGGCTGGAAAAGGGCCGTTTGCAGGAGGTTTGCCCGCCGCCGAGCTAGGCGGGGTTGTACGTCGTCAATTGTGGGATTGGTCGCGGACGATCGCGGCCAGCCTGAAGGCCGCTCCACCACTGGCCCCCGATTTCAGGCCGGAGCGGCGATACGGACAAGGCTTCCGGCCTTCTCCGGTCCCTGGCGGGAACAACCCGGCAGGACCGGCGGGGTTTGAGCTGAGTAGAGGGACTATGTTCGAACGCTATACGGAAAAAGCACGGCGCGTCATCTTCTTCGCCCGCTATGAGGCCAGCCAGTTCGGCTCCCCTTATATCGAGACGGAACACCTGCTGCTTGGCCTCCTTCGCGAGGACAAGGCGCTGACCAACCGCTTTCTTCGCTCGCACGCCTCCGTCGAATCCATTCGTAAACAAATTGAAGGACACACCACCATTCGCGAGAAGGTCTCGACCTCGGTCGATCTTCCCCTCTCCAATGAATGCAAGCGCGTTCTCGCCTACGCCGCCGAGGAAGCCGAGCGGCTGTCCCACAAACATATCGGAACCGAACACCTGCTCCTGGGCCTGCTGCGCGAGGAAAAATGCTTCGCTGCGGAAATCCTGCACGAGCGCGGACTGAAGCTCGCCGCCATCCGCGAAGAGCTTGCCCGCACCACACAGGAAAAAGCTCCGGCGGCGCAGCGCAACCGCGAGTCCAGCCTGCTGGCCGAGTTCTCCCGCGACCTTACCCAGGCCGCGCTCGACAATCAGCTTGACCCGCTGGTGGGCCGCGACGGCGAACTGGAGCGCGTCGTGCAGATTCTCTGCCGCCGCACCAAAAACAACCCCGTGCTCATTGGCGAGCCGGGCGTGGGCAAGACCTCCATCGTCGAAGGGCTGGCCCAGCGCATCTCCGACGGAGACGTGCCCAGCTTCCTCGCCGAAAAGCGCATCCTTGCTCTCGACCTCTCGCTCATCGTCGCCGGAACCAAATATCGCGGCCAGTTTGAAGAGCGCCTCAAGACCATCATGAAAGAGTTGATGGAAAATCAGAACTCCATCGTCTTCATTGACGAGCTTCACACCCTCGTCGGCGCCGGATCAGCCGAAGGCTCGCTCGACGCCGCCAACATTCTCAAGCCGGCGCTCTCACGCGGCGAAGTCCAGTGCATCGGAGCCACCACGCCCGGCGAGTACCGCAAGTCCATCGAGAAGGACCGCTCGCTCGAACGCCGCTTCCAGGCCGTCAAAGTGCCGCCTCCCAACGAGGAGGACGCAATCAAGATCATCATGGGCATCAAGGACCGCTACGAGAAATTCCACGCGGTCAGCTACACCGATGACTCCATCAACTTCGCCGTCTCCCACTCCAGCCGCTACATCCCCGACCGCTTCCTTCCCGACAAGGCCATCGACCTTATCGACGAAGCGGGAGCGCGGGTCAAGCTGCGCCAGACTTCCCTGCCCGAGGAAATCACCGAGGTGCAGAAGCGGATCAAGTTCATCGTGCATCGCATGGAAAACGCCATCGCCAACCACGAATTTGAGAAAGCCCGCTTCTACTCCGACGAGGAGCGCAAGGAGCGCGAGAACCTGCGCGGCCTGCGCGACAAGTACCACCTCGACGACTCCACGGCGGGCATCGTCAGCCGCGAAGACATTGAGGACGTGGTGAGCCGCTGGACCGGCGTGCCCATCACCTCCATCAAGGAAGAAGAAACCCAGAAGCTGCTGCGCGTTGAAGAAGAGCTGCACAAGCGCGTCATCTCGCAGGACAAGGCCATCTCCGCGCTCGCTCGGGCCATCCGCCGCTCGCGCGCCGGCCTCAAGTCGCCCAACCGCCCCATCGGCTCGTTCCTTTTCCTCGGCCCCACCGGCGTCGGCAAAACGGAAATGGCGCGCACCCTCGCGCATTTCCTCTTCGGCTCGGAGAAATCGCTCATCCGCTTCGACATGTCGGAATTCATGGAGAAGCACTCCGTCTCCAAGCTCATCGGCTCGCCTCCGGGCTATGTCGGTTACGAGGAAGGCGGCCAGTTGACCGAGCGCGTCAAGCGTTCGCCCTACTCCGTCGTGCTGCTGGACGAAATCGAGAAGGCGCATCCGGATGTCTTCAACATCCTGTTGCAGGTCTTTGAAGACGGCCAGTTGACCGACGGACTTGGCAACACCGTCGACTTCAAGAACACCATCGTCATCATGACCTCGAACATCGGGGCGCGGCACCTGCAGCGCAAGCAGGGCCTCGGCTTCCAGAGCGATCGTGAAGACATGGTGATGGACAAAATCGAAGAGATGGTCAAGGGCGAGGTCAAGCGCACCTTCAACCCCGAGTTCCTCAACCGTATCGACGAGATCATTCTCTTCCAGTCGCTCACGGATGCGGACCTTCTCCAGATCATCGAGCTTCTGCTGTCACAGCTCAACGCCAACCTGGTGGCGAAGGCCATCACCATCTCGGTGACGCTCGACGCCAAAAAGTGGATTCTCGACAAAACCATGACCGACCGCAGCTACGGGGCGCGTCCGCTGCGCCGCGCGCTGCAACGGTATGTCGAAGACCCGCTCTCCGAGGCGCTGATCGCCGGCGGCATCGCCGAGCGTCCCGCGTTTCTCGAGGTCTATCTCGAAAACAACCAGCTCTTCTACCGCCCTGTCGCGCAGGAAGGCGCGGAGCGCTCCGAAGGAGTCCTGCTCTATAGCTGATCCAATCCTGTTCTGGGTGCCCCATCCTTTCGCGCAGTTTCATCGCGCGAAAGGGTGGGAGAGGAAGCAGCCTGATCCAAATCCATTCCCGACACAAAAAAGCCCTGCCTGAACTTTCAGGCAGGGCTTTTCATCAGCAGGAGAGAGAAATCAGGAAACCACTTTGCGCGCCGCGCTGTAGGCCGACGATCCCATATCCGCCACCATTTCCACCACGTTTTTGCCGCGCTCCACATACTTGCCGGCCTGGTCGCCGACGGTTCCCGCCACGTCCCGAATGCAGTCGCCCGCGTCCTCAAACCCGCGCCGCAACTGCCGCCTCGTCTTCACTCCCGATTGCGGAGCGAAGAGTAGCGCCACCGTCGCTCCCGCCGCCGCTCCAACCAACAGTGCCGTCAGGAATTTGTCTGCACTCATTGAAAATCTCCTTTATCTCCATTGGGATTGCCGCCGTTCTCAATTGGTTGCTGAGGACGCGCCTTCCAAACGGCCCGTGCGCGATGCCGCTTTTTTTTCAATGCTCTGCGGACCTGCCTCATAAGAAGTGCAGACCGCGCGAATGTGCGCCAATCCTGTGCGCCCGGCCACCGCGCCCGCGAAATACACAGGCTTTTTCACAAAACTGTTGAAAAATCGCGCGACAAAATTCTTGCGCCACGGCGAAGCTTTGTGAGACTCTGTTCCCTTTCCTTCAGCCACTGCAACACGCTTGCCCTGGCGAGCGCTACCGCCCAATCGCCACCGCTTCGCCGTTGCGCGTCACTCTGACCTCCGCCGGAACCGCCGCGTCCCTTACCGCCGACACAAACCCGTCCGCCTCCCCCTCCGTCATCCGCAAAAATCGCTGCCCCGCAAACGCCCGCCCCAGATAACGCGGCGA
>JBAUHD010000249.1:0-4896 GCA_049680085.1 Acidobacteriaceae bacterium | reverse complement strand
GGCCGCCACCAACTCCATCGATCATCCGAAAAACATTCTTCCGGTGGAGTCGCGCTTCGAGCGGGCGTCCGGAAAATTTGCTTACACGCTGCCACCGTATTCGATTCAGGTGTTGCGGGTGAAGGCGAAGTAAGGGCTCAGGGCTCAGGGGGAGCTTCCGCCAGTCATTTGAGGAAATCGTCAGAGAGAGCAGAGAAAAATGCAGATTCCTCCGCTTCGGTCGGAATGACAATGGTGTTTGGTTTTCCTGAGCCCTGAGCCCTGCGCCCTGAGCCCTAAGCCCTGGCCCTGAGCCCTGAGCCCTACTTCTTCACTACCTGAATCTGAAACAGGCGGGGCCAGAGCTTGCCCGTCACGAACAGGCGATTATGTGCGGCGTCGTAGGCGATGCCGTTCAGGACCGCGCCTTCGTCTCGCACCTCGACTGAGGGTAAAATGCCGGCGAGGTTAATCCAGCCCAGCACTTTGCCGGTTTCCGGCGAGATGCGGGCGATGTGGTTCGTCATCCAGACATTGGCATAAATTTCGCCGTGGATGTATTCCAGCTCATTCAAGTTTTGTACCGGCTTGCCGCGGTCGGTGACGCGAATACTCCGCACCTGCTCGAAGGTGTCGGGATTCAGAAAGTGTATTGTCTCCGTCCCGTCGCTCATGATGAGGTGCTTGCCGTCCTGCGTCAGCCCCCAACCCTCCCACGGATATTGAAATGTCTTCAACAGACGGAAGGTGGCGCGGTCATAGACAAAACCGATGTGGGCTTTCCATGTGAGTTGAACGAGCGTGCTGCCCCAGTTGGTGAGGCCCTCGGCGAAGTAGCGCGACGGAACATCCACTTCCCTCAGCACTCGTCCGGTTTCGAGATCGTCTTCGCGCAGAGTGGAGTGCCCATTCAGCCCGGTGCTTTCGTACAGATGGCCGTCCACGTAGACCAGCCCTTGCGTGAACGCATCCGAGTCGTGCGGATACGCATGGAGCACGCGGTAGCCATCCGTCTTCTGCGCCCTGCAGCCCACCGCGCAAAACAGGAGCAGGAAGACCAGCCCCGCGATTCTCTCTTTCTTCATCGACCTTCCTTTTCGCGATTGCGCGCCGCCCGCCGCGCGGCAAACTCCGCGGGAGTTGGAATCGGCTCCAGGTCTTCGCCGGCGAACATCCGGCGGAAAAATTCCAGCATCTCGTCGCGCAATAATCCGTTCGTGGCAAAAATTTCCTGGCTGTCCAGCCGGAAGGGGCTGCCGTCGAAGCGGGTCATGGTTCCACCGGCCTCGGTCACCAGCAGCGCGCCGGCCGCGGTGTCCCACGGATTGAGATTGAATTCCCAGTACGCATCCATGCGCCCGCAGGCCGTGTAGGCCAGGTCCAGCGCGGCCGAGCCCGCGCGCCGCACCCCGTGCGAGCGCAGCGTGAACTGCTGATAAAAATGAATATTCGGATTCTCGTGGCGCTTGCGGCTGGGGAAGCCGGTGGCCACCAGCGCTTCGGCCAGCACGGGCGTCCGCGACACGTGAATGGGCGAGCCGTTCAGATACGCGCCGCTGCCCTTCTCCGCCGTGAACAATTCCTCGCGCAGCGGATCATAAATCACTCCCGCGACGATCTCGCCGTCTTCGGAAGCGGGCAGCGAAGGCTCGCGCTTCTCCAGCCCCATCGAAACACAGAAGGCCGGAAAGCCGTGCGCGAAATTTGTTGTCCCGTCCAGCGGGTCAATGTACCAGCGATAGGGACTCTCCAGATGCGTTCGGGTTCCCTCTTCACCGTAGATTCCGTGATCGGGAAACGCGGTGCGCAGCCGCTCGACAATCAGCTTTTCCGAGGCCCGGTCGGCTTCCGTCACCAGGTCCACTTCGCCTTTGTATTCAGTGGCCACGCCGCGCCGGTAGAAGTCGCGCAGCAGCGCGCCGGCTTCGAGCGCGATCTTTGACGCCTTGTCGGCGAACCCCTGCGAATCCGCCGCGCTCATTGGGCGACGCCTTGCGCGGTGCCCTCTTCCTCGGCCTTGCGCTTGCGCCGGGCGGTCGCATCGCCGCGTCGCGGCTGCTCGGCAATGGTGCGTATCTGATGCTTGTAGATGAACAGGTTCGGTTTGCCTTCGCGCGTCAGCCGGATCATGCGGTCGTCAAAGTATTCGATCCAGCCCGTAACATTTTCCCCGTCGCTCAGCTTCACGCTTACCGGAACCTGCTTCTCGCTCAGGTAGCGCAGGTAGAGCGCCTCCTGCCCGGTTTCGTCCGCCGGTGGGGATTTTTTTTGCCTGCGCGATTTGTTTGTCAAAGGCATGCGACCATTCTATCGGCAGACGCGCTATGGCGTGGAATCCGCATAATACCCGGTCCGATTCTGCACGGTGTAGGGGCCATCCGCCGCAGGGGCACGGGTAAGCCGGACGGAAATTTTCCGGAACCCGGGACCGCGCCGCGCCGGGTCGGGATAGTAGCCCAGCAGATACTGCGTCCGCAGGTTTTCTGAAACCTTGCGGAAAGCCTCGCGCAAGTCGCCCGCGTCCGCATAGTAAGACTGTCCGCCTGTTTCCTGCGACAAGGCGATCATGGCGTGCTCACCATCGGTATCGCGTCCCGCGTCCGCCATGATCGGCACATCGATGATGCTGTACACGATGACCTCGCCGCGGCGCGCCGCCTCCAGCGCCTGGTTGAAATTGACTTCAGACTTCGTGTTGCCGCCATCGGAGATCAGCACCAGAACCTTGCGTCCGCGGCGCGGCTCCAGCCGTTGCGAGGCAAGATAGACCGCCTCATAAAGCGCGGTGGCCGGGCCGTAATCCAGACGCGCCAGACCCGCGTCAATCAGCCGCACATTCGAGGTGAATGGCACCACCTCGCGCACATCGGAGTTGAAGTCCATCAGGTCCAGTTGGTCGGCCGGACGCAGCAGCGACTGAACAAAATCATGCGCCGCGGCCCTCTCCAGGGGAATATCCTTGCGCGTGCTGCCGCTGGTGTCGATGGCCATCACTATCGAGAGCGGAACATTGCTCTGGCGCTCAAAATACGAAATTTTCTGGGGCCGCCCATCTTCGCTGAGCGCGAAATCCTGCTGGGTCAGACCGGGCACAGGAGCGCCTTGCGCGTCGGTCACGTTGACGAATACGTTCACCAGCCGGACGTTCACGTGAATGGGCGGGGCGGTCTGCGCCCGCATCTGTATGCAGGGCGCGACCAGAAGCAAACCCACCGCGAAAATCCAAAGCCGCCTCAAGACAAAATCTCCGGCGGAAACGGATCGCCGTCGGCCCAGACGGCTCCGTCCTCGAAGTGTTCCTTCTTCCAGATGGGCACCGTTTTTTTCAAGGTATCGATCAGCCACCGGCAGGCGTCGAAAGCCTGGGCGCGATGCGCGGAGGCCACCGCGATGAGCACGCTGGTCTCGCCGACGGCAAGCTGGCCGAGGCGGTGGACCAGAACGAGGTCGCGGACGTGGAAATCCTCTACGGCTTTTGCGGCGAGCGCGCGCATCTGCTTCAGGGCCATTTCCTCGTAGGCCTCATACACCAGGAAAAGGGTGCGGCGACCGCGCGAATTGTCGCGGACGATTCCGTCGAACACCACCACCGCTCCGTCGGGTCCGGATTTTAGACCGGCGGCCAGAGCGTCCGCGTCGATCCGCGCACGCGTCAGCGCGATGTTTTCGACCACGCCGCCGCTCACCGGAGGCAGCAGGGCCACTTCATCGCCTTCGTGAAGCACATGGTCCATTGACGCATATTCCTGGTTCACCGCAACCGCCGCCGACCGGAACACCCGTTGCTCATAGCGCGCAAGCAGATCGCAGACACGGGTGCCGTCCGGCAGTTCCACTGTTGAAGATTCGGGAATGAAGTCCTTGAGTACGCCAAACGCCAGAATACGAATGCGCATATTTCTTTCAGAATACCCGCACTTGTTAGACGCCGGACCGCGAAGAGCGTCTTCCGCGATTGTTCAGAACAGGCTGTCCTCCGCCGGATACCAGAGCTGGCCATCCTCGACGCGGGCAAATGGAGTCACTTTGTGCGGCTGGCGGCGGCTCTTACCGTTGGCGCTGTAGGTAATGTCCTCCACCGGAATCCCGCGCACGGTCAGCGCGTCGGCCACCAGCGAGCGATGGCAGCGCCAGGGAACGGCCTCGGCGCACATCAGCGCCGTGCTGTCATGGGGAGCGGAGTTCAGAAGGGCATCAAGAGCGGCGGCAAACTCCGGGGTCTGCATGTAGTCGGCATAGCCGCGAAAGCTGGCGTTGCGCCATCCGGTGTTGATGGAGTCCTTCCTCGTGTGGCGCAGGCCGCCCAGCTCGCGCAGCCAGCGATACTCGATGTCCGAGGCGGCCAGCGCGGGCTCCAGGTTCTCCTGCGCGAACTGCGGGTTGTGCCGAGATTTAGGAACGGTGCGGATGTCGGCCAGCATCCGCACGCCGTTGTCGCGAAGGATGGACAGGAACGTCTCAATGGGAAGCGTGGAGTGCCCAATCGTCAGCATCAGTAAACGTCAAAATGCAATCCGCGACCAGCGGGAACGGCCACTCCAGCATGAACTCCATGCGGCGAAGCCGCGTTTGCCTGGACGGCCAGTCCTCAAGCCACCGCGTTCTGCAAGACTTCCTCCCGCATCTGGTCGTCGCGTTTTTCTTCCGTTTTCGAACTCGGAAGGGCGATGGCCAGCACGTCTTCAATGCGGCTGGCGTAGCGAAGAGTCACGCCGTCCGTCTGGTCCGGCGTCAGGTCCTCTTCCACGTTCTGGCGGTTCTCCGCCGGCAGAATCACGTCCTTCACGCCGGCGCGTTTGGCGGCCAGAAACTTCTCCTTGATGCCGCCCACCGGCAGCACGTTGCCACTCAGCGTGATCTCGCCGGTCATCGCGGTCAGCGGACGCACCGGCCTGTCCGTCATCAGTGAAACCAGCG
>JBAUHD010000248.1:0-1910 GCA_049680085.1 Acidobacteriaceae bacterium | reverse complement strand
TTGACGACACCATCACCCCTCAGCAGGTCGAGAGCCTGCCCCTCCAGGTCACCGGAAACCTGCGCTCGCTCTCCACTCTCGAGTTCCTGGTTCCCGGCACTGTCGGCCCCGGAACCTCCTCCGGCGGTTCCAACGCGCAGATGACCAAGATCAACGGCGGCCAGGAGGAGGGAACCGACTACCTCGTCGACGGCATTACCACCAACCGCATGCAGAACGGCTCCGGAAGCTTTGACATCGTGGCCCCCTCCATTGAGGCGGTCAACGAATTTCACGTCACCATTTCCGGAATGCCCGCCGACCTGGGCAGAACCACCGGCGGTCTGGCCAACTTCAACACCAAAAGTGGAACCAACCAGTACCACGGCGCAATTTTCGACTTCTACAAGAACGCCGCGCTCGATGCGAACAGTTGGTTCAACAACGGCTACCTCGCGGAAACTCCGGCGAGCAATGTTGCCGTGCGTAACAGCCTGCAGCGTCCCGCCGACACCAAGAACGATTACGGCGTTTCGCTCGGTGGCCCCGTCCGCATCCCTCATCTTTACGATGGCCGCGACAAGACCTTCTTCTTCTTCGCGTGGGAGCAGTTGCGCTACAACACCGGTTCCGCTGTCACCAGCCTCATCCCCACGCCCGCGCAGTTGGGCAGCAACGGCCAGTATTTCGATTTCACCTCCACCCTTGGCGGGCCAATCCCCGGCGGCTCTGACGCCTGCAACAGCACGCTGTACTATGGAGAAATCTTCGACCCCGCGACGGAAACAAACCCCGGCGGCGGTCCAGCCTGCCGCACGCCGCTTACTTATAACGGCAATCTGAACCAGATTCCCATTGCGCGCGAGAGTCAGGTTGCCCAAGCTGTGCTGAAATACCTGCCCGCGCCCAACCTCTCCGGCGCAGGCACCAACAACTACGTCTACGATACGCAGGACAACATCGCGCAGACCGTCTACAGCATCCGCATTGACCAGAACCTCACGCCGGAAAACAAGGTCTGGGGCTTTTACAGTTCCAGAGAGAACACCGACCAGGGCAACGGCCTCAATCTGCCCCCGCCGATCAACTCCGCGGGCGGCGGAAGCGTCAATCAGCTCGGCAAGCTGTTTCGCCTCGGCTGGGACTGGATCATCACGCCGAGCGTGGTGAACTCGCTGACCTTCGGCGCCAATCGCTCCAACAACTACAATGAATCGCGTGCCGCGGGCATGGGAACCGACTGGGCCAGCAAGCTCGGCGTCACCAACGGCAGCGGCCCGGTATTTCCCGGATTCGTCTTCGTCGGTAGCCCCTATCCCAGCTTTGGCCAGAATGTCTACAGCCAGGACGTGGACAACACCCTCGCCCTGAACGACATTGTGCACTGGCAGCACGGCGCGCACAGCTTCACCATCGGCGGCGAGGCGCAATACCACCAATACTCCTTCGTCAGCAAAATTGGCGGAACGTGCAGCGGTAACGCCGGCTGCTTCACCTTCTGGGACAATCAGACCGCGTCCGATACCACCTACTGGGGCCGCGACGGCAACTCCTTCGCCGCGTTTCTCATCGGGCAGGCGGGCACCGCCAACGCTCTTTCCCAACTCCATGCTCCGCGCTGGATCACCCATTACGCCGCGCTCTTTGCCCAAGACGATTGGAAGGTGCGCTCCAACCTCACCCTCAACCTCGGCTTCCGCTGGAGCTACGACACGCCGCGCCACGAGGCCGCCGGCGATACCTCCATCATGGACATGACCGCGCCCAATCCCGGAGCCAACGGCATTCCCGGCGCGCTGGTCTTTGCCGGCAAGGGGCCGGGACGCAACGGAAACGTGGGCGAGACCTGGGCGAAAACCTACTATAAGGATTTCTCCCCGCGCGTCGGTTTCGCCTGGCAGTTCTACCCCAGGTCCGTGCTGCGTGGAAAC
>JBAUHD010000247.1:0-2034 GCA_049680085.1 Acidobacteriaceae bacterium | reverse complement strand
GCTTTGGCCAGCGTCCCGGAATGGGCGGACGTCCCGGCTTTGGCCCCCGGCCCGGCGGAGCGCCGGGACTGGTGCCGCCTCCGGGCGAAGCTCCCCGCACGCAGCGCCCCGGCCCCAATGCTCGCCGTGGACGGCAGCAATATCAGAGAAGCAAGGAAGGCCCCATGAAGGGCTTTGCCCCGCCATCACGTTTTGGCGGAGCGCAGGTACCGTCGGAGCCGCTGCCCATTACCCGCACCATCACGGTGACGGAGGGCATCAGCGTCAAGGACCTTGCGGAAAAGCTCGAAGTGCGCGGCAAGGACCTGATCGCCAGCCTGCTCATGCGCGGCGTGCTGGTCACGGTGAACCAGTCGCTCGATACCGAGCTGGTGAAGGACGTTGCGCGGCAGTTTGGAGCCGACACCCAGGTCGTCACCTTCGAGGACCAGATGGCGAACGAGGCCATCGAAAACATGCTTGCGCAGGAGAACCCGGACGAGCATGAGGTCACGCGCTCGCCTGTCGTCACGGTCATGGGACACGTGGACCACGGCAAGACTTCGCTGCTCGACGCCATTCGCGAAACCGATGTGGCCGGGGGCGAGGCCGGAGGCATCACCCAGCACATCGGGGCCTACAAGGTCCGCATCAGCAAGGCTGATTCGCCCGCGTTTGGACGCGAGATAGTATTCCTCGACACACCGGGCCACGAAGCGTTTACCCGCATGAGAGCGCGCGGGGCGAAGATCACGGACATCGTGATCATCGTGGTCGCCGCCGATGACGGCGTGATGCCGCAAACCATCGAAGCCATTGACCACGCGAGAGCGGCCAACGTGCCGATGATCGTGGCCGTCAACAAGATTGACAAGCCCGATGCCCAACCCGATCGCGTGAAGCAGCAGTTGGGCGACCGCGGCCTGGTGCCGGAAGCCTGGGGCGGCAACACGGTGTTCGTGGATGTCTCCGCCAAGCAGCGGACCAATCTCGACCTGCTGCTCGAAATGATCTGCCTGGTGGCCGACCTCGGCAACCTCAAGGCCACGCCGGGACGCGCCGCCGTCGGTACTGTCATTGAAGCCCGTCTCGATCGTGGACGCGGCGCGGTGGCCTCGGTGCTGGTGCAGAACGGGACGCTTCGCAACCAGGACAGCTTTATTGTCGGCAACACTTTCGGCAAGATTCGCGCCATGTTCGACGACCGCGGACGAGCCATTGAAGAAGCCGGGCCCTCCACACCGGTCGAAATTATCGGGCTCGAAAGCATTCCTGACGCGGGCGATACCCTGCTGGTGACCGCCGATCGCGACAAGGCCAAGAACATCGCGACGTACCGCAAGATGAAGGAGCGCGAGTCGCAGCTCGCCAAGTCCTCCCGCGTTTCGCTGGAAGGGCTGGCCGAGCAGATCAAGCAGGCCGGCGTCAAGGAACTGCCGCTCATCCTCAAGGGCGATGTGCAGGGCTCCGTGCAGGTGCTGGCCGACTCGCTCCAGAAGATGTCCACCGAAAAGGTGCGCATCAAGGTCATCCACTCCGGCGTGGGGGCCATCACCGAGAGCGACGTGCTGCTGGCCTCGGCCTCGAACGCCATCATCATCGGCTTCAACGTGCGGCCGGAGCGCAAGGCCGCTGATCTTGCCGATCAGGACAACGTCGAAATTCGCCTGCACTCCATCATCTACGAGTTGCAGGACGAGATTCGCAAAGCCATGCTCGGCCTGCTGGAACCGGTCTTCAAGGAGAACTACCTGGGCCGCGCCGAAGTGCTCAACGTGTTCAAGATTCCGAAGGTGGGGACCATCGCCGGATGCCGCGTCACCGACGGCACCCTCAAGCGCGATTCCGAGATTCGCCTGATGCGCGGCGGCGAGCAGGTCTTCAAAGGCAAGCTCACCTCGCTCAAGCGCTTCAAGGATGACGCAAGAGAAGTCACCAACGGAATGGAATGCGGCATGGGCCTCAGCTTCGGCGACATCCAGGTCGGCGACACCGTGGAAGCCTTCGTAACCGAAAAGGTCGCAGCGGAATTGACGGCAAGTTAAGCAAGCGTGG
>JBAUHD010000246.1:0-2364 GCA_049680085.1 Acidobacteriaceae bacterium | reverse complement strand
CAGGGACTGTCCACCATCGATACGGCGGATGAAGTTTTTCCCGGCAGCGAGAAGTACGCCGCGGGTCCGTATGGCCTGGGCGTTCGCGTGCCCATGATCATCATTTCTCCGTGGAGCAAGGGCGGGTGGGTGAATTCCGAGGTCTTCGATCACACCTCGATGATCCGCTTCCTGGAGCGGCGCTTTGCCCACACGCACCACGCTTTGCGCAAGACCAACATCTCGCCCTGGCGGAGGGCCGTTGCCGGAGACCTGACTTCCAACTTTGTTTTCTCCGCGCCGAGCAGCGGGTTGGTCGCGCTTCCTTCCACGATTGCCTATGCACCACCGGACAATGCGAAGCATCCGGACTACGTGCCGCATCCGCCGGTCGATCAGGCTTTACCTGGTCAGGAAAAGGGGACGCGGCCGGCGCGCGCGGTTCCTTACGAATTGCAGGTGGATTTTGACCCGCGCGTGTCTGAGCACGCTGTCCGGCTCCAGTTTCACAACACGGGGAAGGCGGCTGCCGTGTTTCAGGTGCGCGAAAGCGGCAGTGGCGGCGAGCCGCGCAGCTATACGGTCGGGGCTCATGCAAAGCTGGAGGACACCTGGGCCAGCGCGGATGGCGCGTACGATCTTTCCGTTTATGGCCCGAACGGATTTTTCCGTCGCTACAAGGCCAACGGCGTGGCGACAGACCTTCGCAGCCGTGTCCACTATGAAAAGGACCGGAACGGAATCACGCTGGCGCTGAGAAATAAGGGGCAGGCGGAGTGCAAACTGCGTATTGCGGATGCTTATGGCAAGACGACTGCCGAGCGGATGCTGCAACCGGGAAAGGCGCTGAGCGAATTTGTGCCGCTGGAAGCGAGCTTTGGATGGTATGACCTGAAGATTGCGGCGGAGGGCGGCGCGCTGCATCAGATTGCGGGGCACCTTGAGACCGGCGAGGACAGCAAGAGCGATCCGGCGCTTGGCTGACGCGGGTAGCGATTGGGCGGCGAAAAAATGCAGATCCCTCCGCTGCGTCATTGCTTCCCACCCCAGCACGCGAAAACCGTGCGTGCCGGGGACCCCGGTTTCGCAATGACTTCGGTCGGGATGACAAGCGCTCGGTGGTTCACAGTAAATTTGAAACCGCTCTAATACGACGACTTGATGTTGTAGGTGACGCCGGTGGTGAATTGGAACGAGTTGCGCTGCGCGGGCGGGAAGGTCAGCGGGATATTGTTCAGATAAGTGTCGAGCGTGCCGAGCGAGAAGCTGAAATTCTTGTACACGGGAAGGGAAAGCGTGTTCGACTCGTTGAACGAATACGCGTGCATATTGTTCCAGGCGGGGATGTAGAGGAGTTGCTGCGTGAAGAGAATGCCTTTGGTGATATGGCGGAGATACGCGGCTCCGAACGTGGAAGCGATGAGGTTCTGGCTGGAGGGCTCGGGAGGAAGCGTGTTGGAGAAGGACTGCCGCTCGTACTGCACCACGGCTTTCAGATCGAGTTCCTGCACCGGAGTTTTGATCAGCGTGTAACCCACTCCTCCACCGTAGATCTGCTGGAGGCTGAGGCTCTGGCTGTAGTTGTGGTCGAAGGAAACCATTCCGAGGTAGTAGGCTCGCGAGGAGACGTACTGGTCGCGTTCCGCGCCGACGTGGAGGATGGAACTTTTGGTCGAAGTGGATGGAATAAAAGTTCCGTCGGCCGCGGTGTAGGCGGGCTCGGTGATTTTTCCGTAAGACTGCGCGTAATCGACGGCGGTGCGGTTGCGCGGATCGAGCCAGCTTGCGGTTGGCACCACGCGCACCATCGCCAGCGATCCCGCAAAGCTGAATTGATTCTGCGCGGCGCGCACCGCGGTCAGGCCGACGGTGGCGCCGCCGTTCCAACCCTCAGTGAAGCTGGGGTGTCCGAAGACCTGCTTGCGGAGGGTCGCGTCATCGATGATGTATTGCGCGTTGGCAAGAGGAATCGCGGGAATGGTTGCGTTGTTGCCGGGCTGGACGGTGATCATGCCGTTAGCGATGGCGACGCTGCCTTCAGCGAGATTGGCGGGGAGCTGTCCGTGGCGCGCCGAGACGCCCTTGTTCAGAACCGCGACTTTCGTCTCGGTGTGCAACTCGCGGACTTTCGCCAGGGGAACGGTAATGTCGCCGAGGATGTCGTCGTGGAAGGTGAGGTCGTCTCCGACGACGCGAACAAACGTTCCGGAGAGGCGGTCGCCGTTGGCCAGGACGAGCAGATCGGGAGCGCCGGCGGGCTGCGCCTGCGCGGCCGCTGCTCCCGAAGGCGCGGCTGAAACGGCCGCCCGGCTTGTTCCAGGAAAGGCGGCCAGCGCGAAAGCTAATAGAGTGGAAACAAATGCGCGGGAAATCAATGGCTGTTCC
>JBAUHD010000245.1:0-5215 GCA_049680085.1 Acidobacteriaceae bacterium | reverse complement strand
GCGTTGCGGGCGCGGATGCAGGAATTGCTGTCGGACGCGGGCGCGCGGGGTCGAGTTGAGCCGCTGCTGGTGCCGCGCGCGGGCGCGGAGATGCTGCTTCCGGCGCGCATTGGCGACTACACAGATTTTTACGCCTCGGTGTATCACGCGACGAATGTGGGGCAGCTATTCCGGCCGGACAATCCACTGCTGCCGAACTACAAGTGGGTTCCGATTGGGTATCACGGGCGGGCTTCCTCTATCGTGGTGAGCGGGACGGCGGTGCGCAGGCCCAGCGGGCAGACAAAGGCGGGCGATGCCGCCGCGCCGGTGTTTGGGCCGACTCGCGCGCTGGACTACGAGCTGGAGGTCGGCTTTTTTGTGGGACCGGGGAATCGGCTGGGCGAGCCGGTTCCGCTCGCCGAAGCGGAGCGGCACATCTTCGGGCTGTGCCTGGTGAATGACTGGTCGGCGCGCGACGTGCAGGCGTGGGAGTATCAGCCGCTGGGACCATTTCTGGCGAAAAACTTTGTGACCACGATTTCGCCGTGGGTGGTCACGATGGAGGCCCTGGGGCCGTTCCGCACTGCGGCGTTTGCGCGGGCGGCGGACGACCCGAAGCCGCTCGAATATCTGGATTCGGCGGAGGACCAGGCGCGCGGCTGCTTCGACGTAACGCTGGAAGTCTGGCTGCGCACGGCCCGGATGCGGCGCGAAGCCGCGGAGTCAGTGCGGGTAAGCCGAGGCAATCTGCGCGACCTTTATTGGACCCTGGCGCAGATGCTCACGCACCACGCGAGCAACGGATGCAATTTGCAGCCGGGCGATCTGCTGGCGACCGGAACGGTCTCAGGCGCGACGGCGGACTCGATGGGCTGCCTGCTGGAGAGGACGCGCCGCGGCGCCGAGCCTCTCGCGCTGCCCAATGGGGAAACGCGGAAGTTTCTCGAAGACGGCGACGAGGTGACGCTGCGCGCCTACTGCGAACGAGAGGGCTGGACGCGGATTGGGTTTGGGGAGTGCACAGGGGTGGTGGGGTGACGGATACTGGTGCAGGCACGACGTTGATTGTGTGCGTTGATGCCGCCAAGCTTCTCTTTCCGGACTATGTTAAGGATCCCGGCAAAAACGATCGGAGTGTGACCGCAGCTGCGCAGAGGATCGCCGACTCTGTCTTGTTGAATGTTTTGGCTCCGCCGCCACTGCCGGATCGAGAGATCGTGCTGATCTGCGTGGGCTCACCCGGAAGCGGAAAAACCGCGATGCTCAGGGCACCAAGTGATCTCGCAGTTGACTTCAAGGTCGAGGAGACTTTCGACGATCTGGAGCGGGCGCGGGGACTGATCAGACAAATCATCCAGTCGGGACGCAAGCCGGTAGTTTTGTGGCTTTACGTGGATGACATAGGGAAAACTGTGGAACGGATGTTCAGGCGATCTCTGAAGATCGGGCGCACGGATCGTTTGGAGTACATGGCCGAGGCATATGTTGCCGTACCGAAGGTACTCGAACGCCTGAGCGCAGAGTTTTCCGACTGCTTGAAAATTCACCTGGTCAACAATTCAGGAGCGAAAGGCGAGATGGAGTTTGAGCAGGACTCAAACCGGATCTGGACCCCCTATGAAGACGCCATCGCGACGGCTGTGGGAATGATACAGGTGGACTCTACGAATCGAATGTTTCGGGAAAATCCCGATTTTGAGGTGGACTACTAGCCACGCATTCGTGCTCTGTATGCCGCTTGATATGCGGCCTATTGAGAAACCGCGGATGCTTCACTTCGTTCAACATGACATCAAGTGGGGTGCCGAGGCGGGGCTGAGTTGAGCGTGCTTGTTGTTACCATAAAGGCTCACACTTTATTGGGAGAGCGGAGCACAGTGGCGGGAAACGTATCGGGGCGGGAGTTGAAGGTTGCGCTTTTGGGGTTTGGGACCGTGGGCGGGTCGGCGGCCCGGATTCTGGGAGACTTGAAGCCTCGCGGGCTCAAGCTGACTCATGTCTACAACCGCAATGTGGCGCGGAAGCGCGCGGAGTGGGTTCCGTCGGATGTGGTGTGGACGGAATCCATCGAGGATGTGCTGGGCTCCGATGTGGATGTCGTCGTTGAACTGGTGGGCGGACTGGACCCGGCGGGTGAGTGGGTAAGGCGCGCACTGGAGGCGGGCAAGTCCGTCGTTACGGCCAACAAGAAGCTGATCGCCTACCACGGCGTGGAGTTGGAGAAGTTGGCGCGATCCCAATGCGTGTCGCTGATTTATGGCGCGGCGGTGGCGGGCGGCATTCCGGTGATTCCGGGGTTGCAGCAGGGCTTGGCCGCCGACCGCATTACGCGCATTGAAGGCATTCTGAACGGCACCTGCAACTTCATCCTGAGCCGGATGGAGGGCGGGGAAGAGTACGACGCGGTTTTGAAAGAGGCGCAGGCGCTGGGGTATGCGGAGGCGGATCCGTCAGAAGATGTGGATGGATTCGACGCGCGAGCCAAGCTGGTGATTCTCTCGCGGCTGGCGCTGAGGGCGGAGCTTGATCCGGAGCAGATTCCGTGCCGGTCGATCCGGAGCGTGGCGGCGATTGATTTCGACTATGCCGCAGAGTTGGGATGCACGATCCGGCAGATATCGCGGGCGGAGGCGCGCGGCTCCGATCTGCTGGCGAGCGTGGGGCCGATGCTGGTTCCGAAGTCGTCGGCGCTGGCCTGGTCGCGGGGCACGGAAAATACCGTGATCCTCGGCGGTCAGTATGGCGGGGACGTGGTGCTGTCAGGGCATGGCGCGGGCGGGCATCCGACGGCGGTGGCCGTTGTGTCGGACCTGATGAGCATTGCGCATGGGTCGCAGGCTGTGGAGCTGCCGAGCCGGAAGGCGGCGCTCGTCGGGGAATTTCTACTGCGGCACTCGATCCGGTTTGTGGTGCGCGATGAGCCGGGGATCATCGCCGAGATCGCATTGGCGCTGGCGGAGCAGCAGATCAATATCCACGCCATTTTTCAGAAGCCTGGGTATGGGAATGAAAAGCTGCCGTTTGTGGTGACGGTGGAGCCTTGCGCGGGGTCGGCGCTGCAGCGGGCCCTGGCGCGGATAGCGCGGATGAGTTGTTTGCTGGAGAAGCCGTTTGATCTGGCGATTAGCGGCTGAGCGCTCCCACCTGGCCGCAAAAAATCCGGGCCACGATCGAGCGCCCGGATTCATTGGGAAAGCTGGTTGCCACGTTCCGTTAGGTCGAGGTTTCGCTCGGCTTTTTCGCGGGGTGGTCTCCGTCATGCTGAATGGCGGATTGGATACTGGTCCAGACGGCGGGGCTTGGGTCATGGAGCGGCAGCAGCAGCTTGGCCTGCTGGGCGATGTATTCGAGGTCGCGCACCAGCGCTGCGCAGTTTTCGCAGGCCTTCAGGTGCTCTTCGCTGCTCAGGTCCTTGCCGGATTCAAAAAACTCGGGCAGACAGTCCTGAAATTCCGCACAGGTCATGATCGTTCCGTTCTGTGAATTCGCGTGATTCGTCATGCCGCTGGCTCCTTGCGCTCGCCAGTGCGGAGCAGTTCCCGCAGCTTCATGCGGGCCTTGTGCAATTGCGATTTGCTGTTGCCGATGGAGCAGGCCAGCATGTCGGCGATTTCGTTGTGTTCATAGCCTTCAACGTCGTGAAGGACAAACACCAGACGGTAGCCGGGTGGAAGATTTTCAACGGCGCGCTCCAGCGTAACGCGGTCAATGGAGCCGGAGAGGGTGAGGTCGCGCGACCCGATGTCTTTGCGCGGACCGTCGTCCTGGGAGGGTTCAAGTGTCTCTTCGAGCGAGACCTGGGGCAGTCCCTTTTTGCGAAGGTGCATAAGCACCACATTCACCGATAGACGGTGCAGCCAGGTAGAGAAGGCGGAGTCGCCGCGGAAAGTCCCGATCTTGCGATAGAGCTGCAGGAAGGCTTCCTGGGTAAGGTCCTCGGCTTCGGCCACATTGCCCAGCATGCGCAGGCATAGGGAATAGACGCGGCGCTTGTGGAGAGCGTAGAGCATTTCAAAGGAGCGGGCGTCTCCGGCCTGGGCGCGCGCGATGGCTTCGGCTTCGCCGGCGATAGGAGGATTGCGCCGCATGTGCTGATGGGTTGGTTTGGGGTGGGTCTGGCTTGTGCTCATCCCTGCCTCCGTTTTACGCAGATGGATTCCATCGAGTATAGCTCCTGTGGCTCTCGAATGATTGCGAGGCAATGTTGATGGCGAGGGGTTCATCGAATAAGGGATGCGTTGCAATATCCTTTTTAGGATGTTGCGAGTGGAATCGGGGTTGCACAGCGAGTGGTGAAGCTCACGGACCGATTTGAAAACGTCAGGAACCGATGTAACGGGCATAAAGACTGCGCGCCAGGCCGGGGTCGGTGGTCCCCTGTATGATGGCGCGTCCATCGGCGAAGACGGTGAGCGTGTGTTCGCCGCGGGTGAAGCGAAGCAGGAGCTGATTGAAACGGACTTCGCCGTGGGATTGAAGCCGGGCTTGAAGCTCCGCGAAATCGACGGGGCGGCCGTGCTCGTGAATCTGCACCGAGTTGCGTCCGCAGAGGGTGATGTGGGGACGGCCTTCTCCGCGCAGATGTCGGAAGTCGAGGTTCTCGCATGACTGGCAACCGGCGCGCGGGGTGGCAGCGGAGATCTCCGTCCATTCGTGATTCCACAGATCACAGGAGAGCAGCGTGCGCCGCATTTTTTCCTGAGAGCCGGTGAGGAACTTGAGGGCCTCGGTGACGGCGATGGAGGCCGCGAGGTTGACGGCCGTGTTGAGGATTCCGGCCGTGTCGCAGGTTTCCACTATCCCGCCGGGCGGCTGGGGAAACATACAGGCGAGGCACGCGGTCTCCTGCGGAAGCACGTTCATCGTCACGGCGTACGCTCCGATGGCCGCGGAGTAAATCCAGGGCGTGCGCTGCTCGAGGGCGTAGTCGTTGAGCAGGTAGCGGGTCTCAAAATTGTCGGTGGCGTCGAGCAGGATGTCGGCGTCGGCGAGCAGGTCGTAAATATTGCCGGGGGTGAGATCGGCGACGTGGGCGCGGACATTGATTTCGCTGTTGAAGAGCGCGATTTTGCGGCGCGCGGCTTCGGCTTTGGGCAGGGAATCGCGGGCATCGGACTCGTCGAAGAGGACCTGACGCTGGAGGTTGCTAACGAAACGGTCATAAAGAGGTGTGTTGTATGGCTGTCCCCTGCCATCATTAACGCCGCGCTGGCGAAGGCCGTCATCGCCATTG
>JBAUHD010000244.1:0-8400 GCA_049680085.1 Acidobacteriaceae bacterium | reverse complement strand
TTCGCCGCCGCAGCTTGAGCACCACCGAGGCCTTGGCGGCGCGCTGGTTGTCGGTGAAAAGCGAATCGTGCGGCATGACTAGATTCACCCTCGCGCTTTCGACATCGGACAGCGTGTCAATGGTCTGCTCCAGCTCGCCTTCGAGCGCGCGCTGGTAATTCACCTTCTCGTCGAATTCCGAGCCGATCCAGTTCGGCTTGTCGAACAGCTCAAAGCCCATGCGCCCGCTGCTCGGCCCTCCCTTGGCGGTCACCGCCAGCCGCGCCTTGTCCAGATCCGCCGAGGAGACGCGCAACGCGGTTCCATCGGGCGAAACATCAAAGGGAATGTTGGCCGCCGTCAACTCCGTCGTCATCTCGCGCGCGTCCTCCGGAGCGAGCCCCGCGTAGAGCGTGCGCCAGTCGGTGCGCGTGGCATACCAGGAAAGACCGACTACGCAGGCCAGCAGAAATGCCGCAGCCCAGGCGAGCCGCTTTCTTTTCGCCGGGTCAAGCTGCCGGAAACGCGCGGCGATCTCCATGGCAAACGCCGATGCCCGCGCTTCCAGACCGTTGCCGCCCGCGGCGGTTGTGATTTGCTGATTTCCGTCCATTCGACCGTTTTCCCGCCGTACGCGCTTCCCTTAAAAAATTGGCGCTGCCGCGCTAGAACTGCATCTGCATGACCGTCTGGTAGGCGGCCACCGCTTTGCTGCGCACCGCCAGCGCCATCTCAAAGGACAAATCAGCCTTCTCGGTCGCAATCATGGCCTGATGGACGTCCACGCCCTGGCCGGTCATTAGTCCTTCGACCGCGCCTGCCGCCTGATTTTCCAGATTTTGCACGCCGCCGAGGGCGTTTTTGAGCAGCCCGGAAAAAGGGGCCTGCCCGGCGGCTGAAGCTCCAGATGGAGAGAGCGCGCCGTCGGTCATGTTCGCGAAGATGTTTGCAATCGAAGCTGTCTGCATTGGTTCTTTCCTCTCGTTCTTTTCTCTGGTGATTTACTTCAGGATGTCGATCGACGTGTCGATCATGCTCTTGGTCGCCTGGACCGCCGAGCTGTTCAGGTCGTAGGCGCGCGTAGCGCTCATCAGGTCCACCATCTCGGTCAACGGATTGATATCCGGAAAGGTCACGTATCCGTTCTTGTCCGCGTCTGGGTGACCGGGATCATAACGTCGCAGGCCAGGGCTCTTGTCCGAAACCACTGCCGCGATCTTCACTCCACCGATGTCACCGTCGCTGCCGGAAATCCCGCCGCCCTGCGAAAGCAGATGGCCGGCGAAGGCTCCCTGATCGGGCGCGGCGGATTCAAACACCACTTCCTGCCGCTGATAAGGACCGCCCGTGGGCGTGCGCGTAGTGTTGGCATTCGCCATGTTCGAGGCCACCACCTCGGCCCGCAACCGCTCGGCCTGTAACGCCGATCCGCTGACGTTCATCACTCCAAACAGGTTCATCGCTTTCCTTTCCGCTCCGGCCTAAGCCTCGCGCCTTATTTCGAGTCGGCGTGGATGGCATCCATCACGCGCGAAAACTCGTGCTTCAACAGTTCCTCGCCTACGTTGAACTGCAACTGGGCCTCGGCCATCTTCATGCCTTCGCGATCCATCGAGACATTGTTGCCGTCGGGCCGCTCGATCAGACCGTCCACTTTGGTGAGATCAACACGCGGCTCCCCTCGGTCCGGATCCAAGCCTTGAGCGCGCGCCGCCAGCGAGTCGGAGATCGACTCCTGCATCGCGTCAGAAAAATTGAAGCCCATGGTGCGGTAGCCCGGAACATCCACGTTGGCCATGTTCTGCGCCGTCAGCTTCAACTCCAGCCCGGAGAGATCGAGATAGCGGTTCAGTTCATCGCTCAATGGCGTCGTGATGTGCATCGTGTTGGCTTCCTTTCCCCGGCGATTTCCGTTCGCGCCGCCGGGCGCGGGCTCTTTCCCAATTCTTTGCAGGAGCTAAGCCATTGGATCGGTGGGCAGATTGGAAAACTCTCAGAACGTCTGCACCGTGTCGCCGAATTCAATCTCTTCGGCGCCGATCTCCGGACGATCTTCGGCCAGAATCGCCGCGCGCTCGAGCACATGCTCCAGTTCGCGAATGTTGCCCGGCCATTTGTGCGCCTGCAGCATCTGCATGGCTTCCGCACTGAGGCTTTTGGACGGCCCGCGCTCGGCCTGGCGCGCCATAAAATGGCCGATCAGGCAGGGCAGATCCTCCTGGTGCGACTCAAGAGACGGCGTGCGAATCAGAAACACCGCCAGCCGGTAGTAAAGGTCAGCACGGAAGTTTCCCTGCGAGGCAAGCTGGGCGAGCGGGCGGTGCGTCGCGGCGATGATGCGCACATCCACCTTGACAGGATCATTCTCGCCCACGCGCTGCAGCTCGCCGCTTTCGACAAAGCGCAGCAGCTTGGATTGCAGTGCCAATGGCATCTCTCCTATTTCGTCGAGGAAGAGTGTTCCGCCCTGCGCAGCTTCAATTCTTCCCACCCTTCCCTGCACCGCTCCGGTGAAGGCTCCCCGGGTGTGGCCGAAGAGTTCGGCTTCGAGCAGCGTCTCAGGAATGGCCGCGCAGTTCAACGCGACAAAGGGCCGCGAGGAGCGCGGGCTCAGCCTGTGGATGGCGCGCGCGACCAGTTCCTTGCCCGTGCCGGTTGGCCCCTCCACCAGCACTGGAGTGCGATGCGGCGCGACCAGCCGGATGCGGCGGCTCACCTTCAGCATGGCCGGATGTTCGCCGATGAACTCCGGCAGCCGGCAGGAGGCGTTCATGACGTAGGAGGCATTCGGGGACCGGCGGGCCGCTGCGGACCACTCGCCGTTCGCCTCGTTGAGGGCCGCTTCCCTCTCCGTCAGAACCAGGCTCGCGGCCTCCAACTGCGGCTCGCGGCGTCCGATCTCCGGTGCCCCATTCCATACGGCTCCATCGGCGTCCTGCCCGCGGCGAAGCGCGAAGAGCACTTCATTACGGCGCGGGCTGCGCACGGCGTTGCGGCGCGCGGGCATGTCATCGACCGTCACAAGATCAATGACCGGGTGCAGCTTCTCAAACTCGGCAATGAATTCCTGAATTTCGAGGTCCGGCAGCCAGGAATCGAGAATCAGCGTCTCGGCGGGCGAGGAGTCCAGTTGCGCCAGAGCCTCGGCGCCGCCGCCCGCTTCTCTCACCTGCCAGCGCAAGCCGGCCAGAGTGTCCCGCACGCGCTGGCGAAAGGAAAGATCGGCGCTGGCGATGACTGCGGTGCGCGCCGCCGGTTGAGTTGGCCGAAGAGTTGCGGTTGCCATAATGTTCTCCTTGAATGAATTCGTTGCCTCTGCTTCTCGCATCGCGCGCCATTTCATGAGCGCAAACCAATCGCATAGCCCTGTCCGCGCACTGTCTGGATCAGCGATGCGCCCGACGCACCGCCAAGCTTGCGGCGCAGATAGTTCACATACACGTCCACCACATTGGTGCTGGCCTCCGGCTGCGATTTCCAAACCTGCTCCAGCAGCGTGACCCGCGAAACAGCGCGTCCGCGGTGGAGCATCAGATATTCGAGCAGCGCGAATTCCTTGCCGGTCAGCGTTATCGGCCGCCCGTCGCAGCTCACGGCGCGCTCCACGCGGTTGACCTCGAGGACGCCGTGGCGCAGCAACAGACTGCCGTCGCGCCGCCGCCGCGCCAGAGCCCGGGCGCGCGCCCGCAGCTCGGCCAGCGCGAACGGCTTCTGCATGCAGTCATCCGCTCCCAGGTCCAGGCATTCGAGCCGCGTCGTCATCGCGTTGCGCGCGCTCAGAATCAGAACCGGAACGTCCTCGCTCACCGAGCGGATAAAGCGCAGCACTTCCGTTCCATCCAGCCGCGGCATATTCAGATCAAGAATGGCCAGATCGGGCGTCTCTTCAAGGAAGAGGTCCACCGCCGCCTGGCCATCCTCCGCCAGGCGAACCTCGTGCCCGTCCGCTTCCAGCCCGCGCCCCAGAAACGTCCTCAGAGCCTCATCATCTTCCGCCACAAGCAACCGCATCGCTTCTCCACCTTGCTGCTGAAGCAACCATCTCCTGTAGCGGAACCGGACACAAGAAAGGAATGTGAGGGAAATCCAAGACAGTTCGGAAGCGGGAAGAGCATCGAGCGAAGTTCTGAAATGGGAATCGAACCCCTGCCGCCCCAAAAAATAAACTTGCGCTCAGTTCGCTTTTTATTCGCTATAATCGGCGCATGGCTATTACCCGCCGCCAAAAAGAGGTGCTCGACTTCATCTCCGGATTCACCCAGCGCAACGGCTACTCGCCTTCGTATGAGGAAATCGCGCACGGCCTGGAGCTGCGCTCGCTGGCCACCGTCCACAAGCACATCACCAATCTCCACAACAAGGGTCTGCTGCAGCGGACGCACAACCGCAGCCGATCCATTGACGTGCTGCCTCCGCGCGCCAAAGCGAAACCGGGCGAGCGGCTGCCGCTGGCTGGGCGCATCGCCGCCGGGCTTCCAGTAGAGGCGTCCCAGACCGATGAGAGCATCTCCCTGGGCGATATCATCGGCGGTCGCGACGCTTTCGCGCTTCAGGTTCGCGGCGAATCCATGCGCGACGAGCATATTCTGGACGGCGATTACGTTCTGGTGGAGCGCACCTCCGCCGCGCGCGAGGGAGACATCGTGGTCGCACTGGTGCGCGGCGCCGAGACCACGCTGAAGCGCTATTACATCGAAGGCGCGGTGGTTCGGCTGCAACCCTCAAACGCTGAGATGGACCCCATCTATGTTCCGGCGGCGCAGGTCGCCATTCAGGGCCGGGTGCTGGGCATGTTGCGCCGCTATTGAGCGGAACGCTGGCCTCCTGCGTCTTCATCCATTAGGATTGCGTTGGAAGTCCGAAGCCGAAAAATTGGAAATTTTGACTATGAAATCAAATTTGTTCTCTCTTGCTCGCAGACCGAAGCGCTCCGGCGCGGAAGCGGGCTTTACGCTCATGGAGCTTCTGATCGTCATCTCCATCATGCTCATCCTGATGCTGATCGCGATTCCCAATATGCTGAACCTGAAGAGCCAAGCCAACGAGACTTCAGCGATCCAGTCACTCCATGCGATTTACGAGGCGCAGCTCCAATACAACACGAACTATCCGGCGAACGGCTATGCCTGCTCGCTGGCGGCCCTGGGCGGCGACGCTTCCGCCGGAGCGCCAACGCCGCAGAAGGCGCAACTGCTCCAAGCCGATCTCGCTTCGGGCTATAAGTCCGGATACACCTTTAACATCGTCAACTGCACCAAGGCGACGGTCAACAATCAGGATATGTACACGAGCTACGAAGCCGTCGCCGTGCCCCAGGCCGTCGGCAAAACCGGCCATCGCGGATTCTGCATCGACATGACCGCCGAGATCAAAGCCGACCCGTCCGGCGGAACCAACTGCACCACCCGCTTGCAGTGAGTCCGCGGTCCATCGTGAACCGGCGGGTGCTGCTTGTATGCGCAGCGCTGGTCGGCGGTCTGCTGTCGAGCAGCGCGATGGCGCAGACGCTCTCGGCCAAAGCTCTGGCCGCGCGCGTCGATCACCACTACAACTCGCTGCACTCGCTTCAGGTCAACTTCACACAGGAATACGAAGGCATGGGCATGAACCGGCGCGAGGCAGGGGCCCTGCTGCTGAAGAAGCGAGGTCGCATGCGCTGGACATACTCCCAGCCCGCGGGAAAGCTCTTCATCCTCGACGGCCACAGCGGGTACTTCTACTCGCCCGGAGACACGACGGCACAGCGGGTTCCGGTGAAGGAACTGGATGACCTGCGCTCGCCGCTGCGGCTGCTGCTGGGTCACACCAAGCTGGAGAAGGAACTGAACGGGCTTACGATGGTTCCCGCCGGCAATGGCCTGTACACGCTCGCCGGCGTTCCGCGCGGCCTCGAAAAGCGGGTCTCCTCCTTCAGCATCACGGTGACGGCGGAGGGCCTCATCCGGTCCATGCGAATTGACGAGACCGACGGCGTTCGCAACACTTTCCTTTTCTCCAGCGAAGAACCGAACGTGCCGGCACCGGACTCCGCGTTCGTCTTCACGCCTCCCGCCGGAGTGCAGGTCGTGGATGGAATGCCGCCGGTCTAGGGATGGCTGTTCCGCCATGACGACTGCCAACAGTTCGAGCACAAGGAACATCCATGCGCAGAGAGTGGCAACGGAGGCGAATGACACGATGCCTGTCCATCCTGGCGGCCCTGCTCTGTGCCGCCGTCGCAACCGCGCAGACGACGCCCGTCACGGCGCCAAGAGTCCTCACCGTCCTCGATGACAGCGGCCAGCCTGTCTCCGGAGCCCAGGTCACGGTCACGCTTTTCCAGCCCGGCAGCCAGCCATTGCAGCTCTCGACGGACGGCTCCGGACGTTGCCGCTACACGCTCCCTCGACCGCTTCCCTATCAGTTGAGCATCGCGAAAACCGGCTACTACCCGGCGCGTCAGGACGTTTCCGATCCGCGCGAGCCGGTCTTTCAGGTCACGCTCACCCGCGAGCATCTGCTGGAGCAACAGGTTGAGGTCACGGCCTCGGCGGCGGCCATCGACACGCAGCAGCCTTCGGACCAGTTCTCGATGAATACGGCGGAGATCACCAATGTGCCGTACCCGACCAGCCGCGACATCCGCAACCTGCTGCCCTTCATTCCCGGCATCGTCGCTGACTCCAGCGGCCAAGTCCACGTCGCCGGATCGGAGACCTGGCAAACGCTCGACACCCTGGACGGGTTCGACATCCGCTCGCCCGCCGGCGGCCTGTTCGCCATGCGGTTCAGCGCGGACGCCGTTCGCTCTATCGACGCCGAAACCACGCGCTACCCCGTGCAGTACGGGCGGGCCACCGGCGGCGTCCTCGCCTTCACCACCGGCAACGGAGACAACAAATTCCGCTTCAACGCCACCAACTTTCTGCCGTCCTTCAAGAGCCAGCACGGCATTCGCCTGGACAAAGTGGTCCCGCGATTCACCTTCTCCGGGCCCATCGTGCGCAACCGCGCGTGGTTCTTCGACGGGCTCGAAGTCGAGTACGACAACATCTTCATCCCCGAGCTACCCTCGGGGGCCGACTCGAACCACTTGCTGCGCGGCAGCAACCTGCTCAAGCTCCAGGCCAGCGCGACGGCCTCCAACAGCATCAGTGCAGGGTTGCTCTATAACGGCTATCACTCGCCGTACGACGGAATCTCGCCGCTCGTGCCGCAAGAGAGCACCACCCGGCGCAACACCACCGGCTGGCTGCCCTACGTGCGGGACCAGCAGCGCTTTGCCAACGGAGCCATGCTGGACGCGGGCTTTGGCGTGCTCCACATCCGCGACGCCTATGAGCCGCACGGCGACGCTCCCTACCAACTCACGCCGGAAACCTCCCACGGCAGCTACTTTGAAGCCCTCACCGGAAGCTCGCAGCGCGAGGAGGGCAACACCGACCTCTACTTCCCGCAGCACCAATTAGCCGGGAGCCACGACCTTCGCGCGGGACTCGACCTCGACCACATCCAGTTCGGCGAAACCGTGGCGCGCGCGCCGGTCAACTATCTGCGCGAAGACGGGACCCTGCTCCGCCGCAGCAGCTTCCCCGCCACTCCAAGCTATACGCGCCACAACGCCGAGTTGGGCGCATACCTTGAGGACAACTGGAACACGAGCTTCGCCAAGGGCCTGCTGCTCCAGCCGGGCCTGCGTTTCGACTGGGACGAGATCATCCGCCGCCCGCTCTTCTCGCCGCGCGTCGCCGTGGTCTATGCGCCGGGAACCGAGCCCAGGACCAAGCTCTCCGCCGGCATCGGCATCTACTACGAGCACACCCAGCTTGACTATCTTGAAGACGCGCTCGCCGGGCTCCGGCTCGACACCTACTACAATGCCGACGGAGCTACGCCCGCCGGGCCGCCGCAACCGACCACCTTCACCTATAACCAGGGCACGCTGCGCGAGGCGCGGGCAGTCAACTGGAGCGTCGCCCTCGAACAAAGGCTTCCCGGTCAGATTGATGCGACGGCCAGCTTTCTGGACAAGCGCGTCTCGAATCTCTTTACCTATGTCGACCAGAGCGGCCCCGGCGCGCTCTCCGGCGACTACGCGCTTACCAACAACCGCCGCGACCATGATTCCGTGGCGGAGATCGATGCCCGCCGCACCTTCGGGAGCGGATACGCGCTGTTTGCCGCCTACACTCACTCCTCGGCGCACACTAACGCCGCCATCCAGTATCAGCCAACCGTGTCGCCGCTGGGTCCGCAGCAAAGCGGGCCGCTGCCGTGGGACACGCCGAACCGCGTGCTCTCCTGGGGATGGCTGCCGCTCGATCTGCCGCTGCTCAGCGACAATATCCGGCGAAGCTGGGACTTCGTTTACACCTTCGACTGGCGGAACGGATTCCCCATTACCTCCGTTGACGCCAACCACCAAGTGGCGGGCGCGGTCGG
>JBAUHD010000243.1:0-26007 GCA_049680085.1 Acidobacteriaceae bacterium | reverse complement strand
TTCGCGCAGCAGGCGTTCTGCCTGGGCATACTTTAGTAAGTAATTGCGATGGTCTGGTTGGAAGCGAAGGCGAACCCTATGGCACAATGAAGCTTCTTCATTTTCCGTATGCGGCGAGAAAGACATGCACGCTCTCTGCTACATGACGACGAAGTGCTGCAGGTTTTGGGATTGCATCGTCTCCTAAGAGCATCGCGCGATTTAGAGGTTCCGACATCACAAGCCAATTGAAATGAGATCATGTACCGCTGGATGCGGCGCTTGTAGAGGTTCTGCTCGCATGGAGCAAGGAGGCCACGTCGACGGAAGAAGGCTGGGTCTTCGCAAGCCCTGTGACGAACAAGCCCTACCAGACCACCGAGATTCAGAAGCGGCATATTCGTCCTGCGGGATGCTGCCTTGTGGAGTGTCCGAAGTGCGGTGCAGGAGTCGGCGCCTGGTGCAGCCAGGTCAAACCAACCCCAAACGGCAAGCGGCTGCTCATCCACGAGGAACGGCAGACCGCTGCCGGGAAGTACAGTTCGATTGGTTGGCACACGTTCCGTCATACCTATTGTTCGTGGCTCGATGAGACCGGAGCGCCAATGAAGGTGCAACAAGAATTGATGCGACATGCTTCGATCCAGACGACCATGAATATCTACGGACAGGCAATGTCGTCGTCGAAGAGAGAAGCCAATAGCAAGGTCGTGGAGATGGTGCTCAAACCTATGAAAGCGAGCGCCTAAAAAACCATGAATTTTGCGAATGGGAGTCAGTGGGAGTGAATCGAGGGTGGTAGCTTCTCAAATTCGACTCGTAACTGCTTGATTCTTTTGGTTGCGGGGGTAGGATTTGAACCTACGACCTTTGGGTTATGAGGGCCGCTAGAAACTGATTCTAAAAGACTTAGTGCGGCGCGGATGATACCGAATCACCTTTTAGAATCAATAATATACAGATTCAACTCGCTAACTGCGCTCCAATTTGCGCCCCATTTAAGCCGCACTTTCCGATTCAGCTTGTCTATAAGAATTCAAATATTCTACATTTCAGAATTACACTATATGTAAGTCGTGTATACTGGATTTGGAGCCAAAGAGAGGCAGCAGTTGCATGGATGTCCGCTTCAAAGACCCAAAGCTCGACCGGCTGGAGACGGACCCGACATACGACGCTGGTTTCACTCAGGCGATTGTAACGGCTTATAGGAGGCTGATGCAGGTCGTCCGGGCGGCTCCAGACGAACGGGTCTTCTACAACTTGAAGTCTTTGCATTTTGAGAAATTGAAGGGCAATCGCAGCTCCCAACATTCGATGAGGTTGAACAAACAGTGGCGGCTCATCATCGAGTTTGAAGGGGTGGCTCCCAACAAACTCGTAGCGGTGATTAGCATCGAGGACTACCACTGAATGAAGCGAGAGAGGTGATGATCGTGGAGGTAATGGACAGAACTCCGGCTGAGGTGTTTCCTCCAGGTGAGTTCATTCGGGAGGAAATTGAGGCGCGTGGATGGAGCCAGGTAGAGCTTGCAGAGATTCTCGGGCGTCCTCCCCGCTTGGTAAGTGAGCTAATTGCCGGCAAGAGGGCAATCACACCGGAAACGGCAAAGGCGTTGGGAGAGGCTTTCAATACTGGAGCGCAGTTCTGGATGAACCTGGAAAGTTCGTACCGGCTCGCTCAGGTCAAGCAGGACGGCAGTAATTCCGTATCGCGGCGGGCAAAGTTGTACGAGAAGGCTCCAGTAAAGGAGATGATGCGGCGGTACTGGATTCAGCCGACGGAGAACATCGACGTTCTGGAGAAGAGTGTGCTGGACTTCCTGCATATCAAGTCTCTTGATGAGCAGCCGCAGTTGTTGCCTCATGCGGCTCGGAAGTTCACCTCATATGCCGAACATAGTCCCGCAGAGCAGGCTTGGCTCTTTCGGGCGCGTCAACTCGCACAGGCGGTGGATGTGAAGCCGTTCTCGGAGATGGGCTTCGCCTCTGCTCTTGCGCGGTTCAAGAATATGCTCCGCGATCCAGAAGATGCGCGTCAGGTACCGCGCGTCCTGGCGGATGCGGGGGTTCGGTTTCTTGTGGTCGAAACTTTGCCGCAAACCCGAATTGACGGCGCATGTTTGTGGCTGAATGACAAATCTCCAGTGATCGCTGTGTCACTGCGTTTCGATCGCATCGACGGATTCTGGCACACCGTATTGCACGAGTGTGCGCATGTGAAGTACAGGGATGGTCTGGAAGCTGGAGGGCTACTCGATATCGATCTAGTGGGAGAAGGCGCTGGAACGGTCGAAGAAAAGCCTGCGATTGAAAAGCGTGCGGATGAGTTCGCCGCTGACTTCTCGATCCAGAAAAGTGACTTGGATAATTTCATCTTGAGGGTACGGCCTCTTTTCTCGAAGACCAAGATTCAAGGCTTGTCGGCCCGGTTGAATGTTCATCAGGGCATAGTGGTCGGCCAGCTTCAGCATCGCAAGGCAATTCCGTACTCGCACAGTCGGGAAATGCTGGCGAAGGTGCGCCATATTGTGACTGAGGCAGCACTGACGGATGGCTTTGGCAGCTTTTTGACAACTGCGGTTTGATCTCAATTTTGAGGGAAAGTATGTCTTATAACGAACAGCTTCAGCGCATTGTGAAGAAGTACGAGGACGCAGGGAATCCTCTTCCGGCCACTGCGCACGACATTGCGCTATGGGCTATCGAACAGGGTCTATGGGAACCGCAGCGTTCGACCGTGGTGGACCGCTGTGCGGAAGAGATCGCTCGCGCTATGCGTGAAGAGCACATTACCGATCCCCAGGGTCGTCGTGTTCGCGTCAAGCATGTTGCGACCGTGGAGAGAAACGGACGGCAGGCGGCATTTTGGGCCGATATGCGTACAGCACCGCGCGAGCACATGGAGATTGCCTTCCAGCAACGTCGGCAGCAGATTGTGGGTGACTGCCGGCAACTGAAATGGGATGTGGACAGCTACAACCAGAACCACAATGCGGGCGAAGATCTTCAAATGGTCTTCGACTTCACGCTCGATCTGGAAGAGATTGAGGCGCTCGCCGCGATTGTCTAGTCTGGGACTTCGGTGCAGAACTGCGCAGCTTCATACAAGAAGGAGTCATATGAAAGAACCAGGATTGGATAACCGTCACCGTGACAAGAATCCGCCAAAGGCTGGCGAGATTCAGTAAAAGCGCAGCGACACGCTCAACAAGAATCTGCCGAAGTCAATTCCGCAGTTCTCGCCCAACGCCAAGCTCGGAACCATGCGAGCGGAAACAGATAAAACGAGCGTGGAAGCTGTGCGAAGAGCTGCCAAGCGTTTGCGTCGTTAAGCGTTTACCAATCGTGATAAATGCCACGTCATTGAATGAGGCATTTCCGGCGTAACGTCCCGAGAGTATGCCGAAAGATCGATGTCAGCTTGGAAAATATTTCCGCAGAATTCCTAAAAATTCCACAAGATGTATGGTGGTTGAGCCAAAATATGCCCTTGACCCTCAACTGCTGCTTTTTGCCGAGGCGCGCGTTTTCCAATCTCCTCAGCGAATTTCTCCGAAGAGGGAGTGGACGTCCGAGCAAGAAATCCAGTATGGACAGTCGGTCTCCAACGACGGCCTCGCGTCACGTTGTGTCCAGTAGACATCCAGGCAAAACACATGCAGGGTACCTGTGCGTCTAAGCGAGCGGCAACGTGAACGAAAACACCGACCCTAGCCCGAGTTGGCTCGTGACATCGACCTTGCCGCCATGAGCCTCTACGATAGCCTTTACAATGGCGAGTCCCATACCAGTGCCTTGTACGCGGTAGCGTTGGCTCTGCCCGCGATAAAACTTGTCAAATATCATGGATTTTTCCAGGTCGTCGATACCAGTCCCCCGATCGGCAACACTGGTCACCAGCAAAGAACCTTGCACTTCGGCACTGACAAATATTGGCTTGCCTTGTTCCGAATACTTGGCTGCATTCTCCAGCAAATGGTGAAGAACCTTACGAATCCAGTTGACATCCATGCGCACCGCAGGCATCGAAGAGGGGAGGCGTACTTCCACGGGATGATTCTCAAGCAAAGCATTGCACTCTGCAATTGCCCCTTCAATAACGCTGTCGATCTGTTCAGGTTCAAGATGCAGTTGTACTTGTTGCGCATCCAATTGGGCCATTTCGACTGCTTGGCCGATTAAGTGATTTAACCGCGCACTCTCTTCTTCGATCACGGCCAACATCTCTTCTCTTGAAGTCGGGTCCTGGATCAATCCAGATCTCAGGCTTGTTATCGAGGCCGTAATGGCAGTCAGCGGAGTACGCAACTCATGAGTGACAGAATCAAGAAGCGCAGACCTTAGCCGCTCATTTTCTCGTGCGGCTTCAGTACGGGTCAGACGCTCTGCCGTCATGCTTCGCTCAACAGCTATCGCAATTAAGTTACCCAGCGCGTCGAGCGTCTCGCGCGAAGGCGGGTTGCCAGAAATTCCAATCGCTCCGATAGATCGAATTCCCAGCAAAAGCGGAGCGGCGCAGGCGCCTTTCACGGGATCGTTGCGCACTTCCCCTCGATTTGCTATCTCACGCAAGTCCTCCTTTGTCATACCGCTTACATCGGACGGCGACCTGTAGACCTGGTCGCTATCGCTTAGGTAGACGTTGGCTGTCTCGTTGCGAAATGTAGTGCAAATATGGCCCGGCAGGGTATTTAAGAGATCGGCAAGTCGATCCGGGGTGAATATCTGCTGACTGAAATCATAGAGCCGTTCGACTTCACGTCTTCGCCGGTCAGCTTCTTGAGCCTCGCGCCGCACTTGTTCCGTGAGATGACTAGCCAGAAAGCCGGCGATTAGAAACGCCAGCAGAGCCACCAAATTCTGGGCATCTGCTATTGTCAGTCTTCCCACGGGGGGGAGGAAGTAGAAATTGAGAGCCAGCGTCGCCAGGATCGACATGTATACGGAGTAACGAAGGCCGAGCCGATTGGCGATAAAAAGGATTCCGAGTAAAAATGTGAGAGCGACCGTTGTTGGGTTGACATGGATCAGCCTGAAGTAGACGATCACAATGCATCCAGTGAGACCTGTGACGAATGCATACCGAAGGACTTGCAACAACCAGCGCCGGTTCACGTCGCCATTGTAAAACATATGCCTCTCAAAGCCGATAATTCGCCTACTCCACACAAGACGCCAGAGGAGTGGCTCGAAAAGGCAGAGCCAGCTAAGCGGAAAGGGCTATTCAAGGTATTTCTGGGATACGCTCCTGGCGTTGGCAAGACCTACAACATGCTGAGTGAGGCCATCCGCCGTCACGAGCGTGGTGAAGATGTTGTCATCGGAATCGTCGAGACCCACGGACGTATTCGGACTGCCGAGCTGGCGTCCAGGCTGGAGACGATACCGCGCCGCCGCACAGAATTCCGGGGCACCTTGTTTGAAGAGATGGACGTTGAGGCGATTATCGCCCGAAGGCCCCAAGTCGTGTTGGTGGACGAGCTGGCCCATACGAATATCGAGGGGAGAAAACATCGAAAACGTTATGAAGATGTCCTGGACATTCTCGATGCAAAAATCGATGTTCTGTCCACCATGAATATCCAACATATTGAGAGCGTTGCGCCTACTGTGCGGAACCTTACCGGAATTACAGTGCGGGAAACCGTGCCAGACTGGGTTTTGCAGAGAGCCGATCAAATCGTGATGGCCGATCTCACGCCGGAAGCGCTCCAGGAGCGGATGCGCCGGGGCGACATCTACCCCTCAGATCGAGCAGAACGCGCACTCGTAAACTTCTTTCGGCGAGGGAATCTAATTGCGCTGAGAGAGATGGCACTACAGCATGTCACTCGCGCAGTGGACCGCAGCCTGGACGATTATGTACGGAGGAAAAAGCTCGGCGATCACTGGGCGGTACAGGAACGAGTGGTTGTTTGCATAAGCTCAAACCCTGCCTCGCAGCAACTCATCGCTCGGGGCGCACGGATGGTTGAGCGCATCGGAGGAGATTTTTATGTGATCCACATTGACACGGGGCGACATCGGCCGGAACAGGAAGAACGCAGTTTGGCAAACAACAAACGCTTTGCCGAGAACCTGAATGCGGAAGTCGTGGAGTTGAAAGGGAAAAGTGTGCCCAAGGCCGTGGCTGGATTTGTCCGAGAAAAGCGGGCGACCCAAGTGATCTTTGGCCGATCTGCCATCCGAGGCATACGCAAGTACCTATACTATTGGCAAATCCAACGCTTTCTCCAAAACGCACCCTTGATCGATGTTCACATCATCACGCAAGAATGAGGACTTCAGATGCTGGAGAATGCACAATACAAGATATTGGTTGTCGACGATGAACCGCAGATCACGCGCGTGCTGCGCTCGGCCCTTGCCTCTCATGGGTACGAAGTGCAGATTGCCCATGATGGCGTCTCGGCGCTCGAGAAAATGGCAGTGTGGTCTCCAGATATGGTGATCACGGATTTGGCCATGCCTCGCATGGATGGCATAGCGTTATGTGCTGAAGTGCGCGCTCGTTCCGATGTGCCGATCCTTGTGCTTTCAGTGCGGGATCAGGAAGGACCGAAAGTTGAGGCGCTGGATGCCGGAGCGGATGATTATGTAACCAAGCCGTTCAGTATCCAGGAACTCCTCGCACGTGTCCGGGCCCACGCGCGAAGACGACGGGCAATTCCCATTGAGCCGGATACGGCCCCCATTAAAATCGGGGAGTTCTATATCGATACCGAGAAACACAAAGTGGAGGTCGGAGGACAGGAGGTTAAATTGTCCCCCAAGGAATTCGATCTCCTCTCCTACATGGCTCAACGTCCTGAACGCGTGCTGACGCATCGAATGCTTCTTACCGCAATGTGGGGACCTCACGCTGTAGAGCAGCCTGAATCCCTGCGTGTGCTTGTGGCGCAACTCCGTAAGAAAATAGAACCTGGACCAGAACCCAAATATGTCATTAATGAACCATGGGTAGGCTACCGCTTCCAGCCTGGTCAGCTCTTCTAAAAGGCCCATCCTTACGAACTTCTTGCTGCTTTCATACGAACTTTTTACTACTTTTATACGGACTTTTTACGCCGAATTGAATGAACTAGAGAAGGTCGAATTGTGGCGACCTTTTCATGCTCGCACTTGGTGTTCTTAGCGCCGGTACTCTTCTCGCGGTCCTATTCCTGGTCTATTGCTTCATCGGTTTCAGTCGCGCGTCTGGCAAACGCAGACGTCCCTACTCCGTTCTCTCAAAATATTACTCACCCGTCACCCAACTTCCAGATTTCAATCGAGGCAACGGCGATCCAAAGCGATGTCATGGCAGAAGCAGAATGAGGAAGGCTCTTATTGCTGGCCTAAGCGTGACTTTACCAGGAACTCTGGCGGCACAGACCAGCCCGGCGAATAACACGGCGGCACCCGCACCTCTCGCGATGCCGGCCATGGTGGGACCTCTCAGTACCGCCGTCCCCAGAACGTTCGATGCGGGGCCGCTTGGACAGCTGGATGTCACCGGAATCCTCAGCGGTTTTGGTTCTTGGCAGAGTCATCCGAGCTCCGTAGATAAAGCGGCCCGCGCGGATATCAGCAATGCGCAGATCTTTATTCAGAAGACCACTGGAATCGTGCAGTATTTTATCCAGGCAGGCGTCTATAACGTTCCGGCTTTAGGCACACCATCTCTTCCTACCCGCAATACGATCAGCGATTTGTTCGGCCCGTTGCCCCAGGCTTACCTGAAACTCGCCCCGAAAGATGACTTCTCTTTTCTCATCGGCAAATTGCCAACCTTGTTCGGTGCGGAGGACACGTTTACCTTTGAGAATCTGAACATCGAGAGAGGACTCTTATGGAACCAGGAAAACGCCGTCAATCGCGGCCTTCAAGTTAATTACAACAAGGGCAAGCTCAGCGGTTCCGTGTCCTGGAACGATGGCTTTTATTCCAACCGTTACAACTGGCTTACGGGCGCGGTGACATACACGATGAACTCAGCCAATAGCGTGGAATTCGTGGTCGGCGGAAATCTCGGCGTCAGCGCTTATTCGAGTGTCGCCACACCTCTGTATCAAAACAATAGCGACATCTACGATCTTATCTACACTCACACAGGCAAGCGGTGGATGATCGAGCCGTACATCCAATGCACCTATGTAACAAAGAACGCACACATTGAGGTGGGACGCAGCACTGCTACGCTCGGCGGAGCAATCCTTGGAAATTACACTCTCACTTCCCATGTCTCACTCGCTGGACGGGTGGAATATATCGGCAGCACCGGCAACACTACCGATGGTGCTGTCAATCTGTTGTACGGGCCGGGCAGCGATGCATGGTCCCTGACGCTCACCCCCACCTATCAAAACAAAGCATTTTTCGCGCGCGGAGAGTTTTCGTTTACTCAAGCTGTCCATACCACATCGGGAGATGCCTTCGGCGCAAACGGCAGGAACTCTACGCAGGTACGAGGCGTGATCGAAACCGGCTTCATATTCTGACAAAGATGTTGCAATTCTGTTATGGAATTTGACGCTAACAGGAACTAAGAGGTCCGCTGTTACGGAGGAGAAGGCAATGTGGGATATCGGAATAATTTTGGCAACAATCGCGTTTTTCGTAATTGCGATTTTCTACACCTATGCATGTGAACGGCTGAGGTAAGGCTATGACGGTCGAAACGATCCTGATGCTTGCAGTCTCCTTGTTTTTGCTCGTGTATCTGATATTTGCGCTTTTGCGCCCGGAGAAATTCTGATGACACTGAATGGATGGACACAGATTCTGTTTTTCTTCGGCGTCATCCTGGTGATCACGAAACCTCTCGGGGTTTACATGGCGCGGGTGTTTGAGAAAGAACGGACCTTCGCAGATCCCATTCTCAACCCAACAGAACGGTTCTTATACCGCATTACCGGCGTGGAGGAATCGCATGAAATGCGCTGGACTGAGTATTCGATTGCGGCGCTCCTGTTCAGCGCCGTGACCATGCTGCTGACCTACGGCCTGGAACGGCTCCAATTCTATCTACCGTGGAATCCACTGCACCTGGGAGCCGTCGCGCCGGACATTGCTTTCAATACTGCCGCTTCGTTTACGACGAACACGAATTGGCAGTCCTATACCCCGGAATCCACAATGAGTTACTTCACCCAGATGGCTGGGCTGGCAACGCACAATTTCTGGTCAGCGGCTGTGGGGATGGCGTTGGCGATAGCACTGATTCGCGGCATTGTAAGAAAGGAGAGCAACACGCTTGGGAATTTCTGGGTGGATATGACACGGGCAGTGACACGGGTCTTGCTTCCAATTTGCATTGTGTTCGGGTTGGTTCTCGTTTCTCAAGGGGTCATTCAAAACCTCAAACCGTATACCACTGCAAAGGTTCTTCAGCCGCAGAAAGTCGCGACGATTGCCAGCAATGGCAAGCAGACTATCCAAACGATCACAAATCAAACAATTGCGCAGGGTCCAGTGGCGTCGCAGGAAGCGATCAAGGAACTCGGCACAAACGGCGGCGGCTTCTTCAATGCGAACAGCGCCCATCCCTTTGAGAATCCGACACCCCTGTCGAACCTCATCGAGATGCTCTTGATCTTTTGCATTCCAGCCGGGTTCACGGCAACCCTCGGGCGTATGACGAAGTCTCCGAAACATGGTTGGGCCGTGTTTGCCGCCATGTCGATCCTGTTCTTTGCGGGGGCCACTGTCGCGTACTGGGCCGAGTCGCAACCGAATCCTTTGCTGCATGGAGTGAACCAGCACGCTACCGCGATGCAAACAGGCGGCAATATGGAGGGGAAAGAGGTCCGCTTCGGCGTTCCGAACTCCGCTCTCTTTGCCACTGTGACCACAGACACCAGTTGCGGCGCCGTCAACTCGATGCACGATTCGTTTATGCCCCTTGGCGGAATGGTGCCGCTTACAAACCTGATGCTAAGCGAGGTTGCGTTTGGCGGAGTAGGCGCGGGCATGTACGGAATGCTGATCATGATTGTGCTTACCGTATTCATCGCCGGCCTTATGGTGGGACGAACGCCGGAATACCTGGGAAAAAAGATTGAGTCGTATGACGTCAAGATGGCGATGCTGTACGTGTTGATATTCCCATTATCGATTCTTGTCTTTGCCGCCATTGCCGCTCTGGTGCCTGCCGGCCTGAGCAGCCTGAACAACGCGGGTCCGCATGGGCTTACGGAGATGATCTATGCCTACACATCCGGCACGGCAAACAATGGCTCCGCATTCGCCGGACTCAATGCCAACACGCATTTTTACAACCTTACGCTTGCAGCGGCCATGTTGGTAGGGCGCTTCTTCATGATTGTTCCCATGCTTGCTTTGGCTGGCAATCTGGTCACCAAGAAGCTCGTGCCGCCTTCCCTGGGAACATTCCCGGTGACAACGCCGCTTTTCACGGTTTTGCTGATCGGCGTGATTCTTATCGTGGGCGCCCTGACTTTCTTCCCCGTTCTCAGCCTGGGACCCATTCTCGAGCACTTCTTACTGCACGCTGGAAAGGTGTTTTAAGGAACCCTTATGGCTACTTTACCAATCACCCAAGATACGAAGGTTCTTCAGTCCGCCAGCGGCCGCCCCGGCAAGAAACGGCCCCTCTGGGATGCCAGGATCGTGCGTCAGGCGATTCTGGATGCATTCAGGAAACTCAACCCGCGCACTATGATGCGCAACCCAGTCATGTTCGTGGTTGAGGTTGGGAGTGTAATCACAACGCTCCTACTCTTCCGGGACGTTAGCGGGCGCAGCAGCTCCTTTAACTTCGACCTGCAAATCACATTATGGCTCTGGTTCACGGTCCTTTTTGCTAATTTCGCCGAGGCGATGGCGGAGGGACGAGGCAAGGCACAGGCCGACACGTTACGCAAGGCCAAGTCTGAGTCGACGGCGCATCGTCTGCTCGATGGCGGAAAGAGCGAAGATGTTCCAAGTTCGCAATTGCGTGCCGGCGACATTGTGGTCGTCGTCGCAGGAGAACTGATTCCAGGAGACGGCGACGTCATTGATGGTGTCGCGTCGGTCGATGAGTCGGCAATCACCGGGGAATCGGCACCCGTAATCCGTGAATCGGGAGGCGATCGGTCCGCTGTCACCGGAGGAACTAAGATTCTCTCGGATCACCTTAAGATCAGGATCACTTCCAATCCCGGCGAAACATTTCTGGACAGAATGATCGCGCTCGTGGAAGGCGCAGAGCGGCAAAAGACGCCGAATGAAATCGCGCTCAATATCTTACTCGCGGGACTCACGGTCATATTTCTGTTAGCGGTCGTGACCTTGCAGCCTTTTGCTATTTACTCCACTGCGCCACAGACTGTATTCGTTCTGGTCTCGTTATTGGTGTGCTTGATCCCAACGACAATTGGTGGCCTGCTCTCCGCAATTGGCATCGCCGGTATGGATCGCGTGGTGCAACACAACGTTCTTGCCATGAGCGGACGCGCGGTAGAAGCCGCCGGGGATGTGGACACCCTTCTGCTGGACAAAACCGGAACCATTACCTTCGGTAATCGTCAGGCCACAGAGTTTATTGCTGCTCCCGGTGTTAGCAGCGATCAATTGGCCGATGCCGCTCAACTCTCTTCGCTTCCCGATGAAACCCCGGAGGGCCGGTCGATCGTCGTTCTCGCCAAGGAGCGGTATGGTTTACGGGGCCGAGAACTGGAAGAGCTGAACGCCGAATTCGTTCCCTTCAGCGCAACAACACGTATGTCGGGCGTGAATTTCGGAGAAAGCTTCATTCGCAAGGGCGCAGCCGATGCCATTGCCCGTTTTGTTGAGGAGCGTGGCGGGAGTGTCCCCAAAGAGGTTAGGGAGGCAGTCGAAACGATTGCGCGCTCGGGCGGCACCCCACTCGTCGTTGCCCGGGACAATCAGGCCCTGGGTGTTATTCACCTGAAAGACATTGTGAAGGGAGGCATGCGGGAACGGTTTGCGCAACTGCGGGCGATGGGCATTCGCACCATCATGATCACCGGCGACAATCCGTTGACAGCCGCTGCCATCGCGCGGGAAGCCGGTCTGGACGACTTCCTAGCGGAAGCCAAGCCGAAAGACAAAATGGATTTGATTAAACGCGAGCAGGCGCAAGGAAAGCTAGTGGCCATGACGGGGGATGGCACGAACGATGCCCCGGCGCTCGCTCAGGCCGATGTCGGAGTTGCCATGAATAGCGGTACGCAGGCCGCGAAAGAAGCCGGCAACATGGTGGACCTGGATTCCAATCCCACAAAATTGATTGAGATTGTCGAGATTGGCAAGCAGCTACTGATAACCAGAGGCGCTTTGACTACCTTCTCGATTGCGAATGATGTGGCCAAATACTTCGCAATCATTCCAGCCATGTTTGCAGGAGCCTTTCCTGTTCTTAATGCATTGAACATCATGCACCTGCGAACGCCGCAGTCGGCCATTTTGTCGGCGGTGATTTTCAATGCCTTGATCATCATTGCCCTGGTCCCCCTTGCGTTGCATGGGGTGCGCTATCGGGCAATCGGAGCGGCAGCTCTGCTTCAGCGCAATCTATGGATTTATGGAGTTGGCGGCATTATTGTGCCCTTCATCGGTATCAAGATCATTGACGTGATTATCGCTGCGATTCACCTAGTCTAGGAGTCAAACGCCATGCGCAAGAACCTCATTACCTCATTCCTCTACACAATCGTCACGGGAATCATACTGGGGATTCTTTATCCTCTGCTGATGACCGGCCTTGGGCAAGCATTCTTCCATAAAGAAGCAAATGGACAACTGGTGACTCGGAACGACCAGATCATAGGCTCACGAATCATTGGCCAAACGTTTTCCGGCGCGGGTTACTTTCATAGCCGCCCCTCTGCCGCCGGTGCGAATGGTTACGATGCGTCTTCTTCCGGCGGCTCAAACTACGGGCCGACAAATAAGAAATACGTCGATCGCGTTGCAGGCGATGTAGCCGTGCTGCAGGCTGGCAAACCCGATGTGACGGTGCCGATCGATCTGGTGACAACGTCAGGCTCCGGCCTCGATCCTGACATCACACCGGCAGCAGCGGCCTTCCAGGTTCCAGGAATTGCAAAGGCCCGTGGTCTTTCAGAGGAGAAGGTGAAGGAATTGGTGGCAAAACACACGCAATCGCGGCAGTTTGGCTTTTTGGGGGAACCGCGTGTTAATGTTCTCGAACTCAACCTCGACCTGGATAGCACGGCTCCTTCGATTCCACCGAAGTGAAACATGCACTCAAGCTTTATTCGTCAGTGTCTTTGCAGCGGCCCGTCGATTTAGGGAGGACTGACAATCACAACCAGTAGTGGGACTCCGGTGTCACTTCAGGACCGTCACTGATTTGTTGATGGTCGATCAGTTCCTCCGAGACGTCCGGTGTGTACGATTGCCCTGCTCAATTGGCGATATGCCGCCTATGACAATGAAAGCTATGTGATTTTCAACAGAAGAGCATTCAGGTGAATAGGATGCGTCGGCCCAAGGTGAAACTCGACAACCTCCTCGCGTTCATAACAGTCGCGGCAAAACGCAACGTAGATGACGCGGCGAAGGAGCTTGGGCTTTCCGCCTCCGGGGTCCGCAAGCAGCTCGATACCATTGAGAATACGTTTGGCATTCGTCTTTTTGACAAAATCCGGGGTAGCCTAATTCTTACCGAAGAGGGTGAACAGTTTCACGAAGACGCCGAGAAAGCAGTTGAGCAGGCCCTTCTCGTGGAAGAACATGTCTATGCTCGGCGGGCGATCAGGAACCATCATCTGATGTTTGGGCACTCGACCAATCTCCCGCCCAGGCTGATCGCAGCCATTATGCAGCCATATCGAGGACACGCAGTTGGTGCGTATCGAACACCGAAGTGGCCTGACATCGACCACGGTGCGAGGGGTGGTCGATGGGTCGCTTCATGCCGGCTTTGGCATTCTGCCGAACCTTGGCCGGAGCGCCATCAGAAGATTGAGGACCACTTTGCAGATTTCGGGGTTGGGATGGGAACCATTCGACGCCTAATTTGGAGTTGTTGGCCGCTGCGGACCATCATGAAGTTGTCTCGCGGTCAGACGCTGAGGTGCGAATGATGAACCCTTCTGAACGCGACGCATTTGTTACGGCTCAGGAAGCCGCCGACTTTCTGCGGTGTTCTCCGATCACAGTGAAACGCCTGGCCCGCGAAGGCAAGATTCCGGCGCACTCCATCACAAATGGAGTACGTAAACGCTGGAGATTTCTTCTTTCTGAACTGGATTTATCAATGCGAACAGAGGTATCTTTGACAACATCATCCGCGCCGCTTACACAAGGAGGAAGCGGCAAATGATAAACACGCAACGGCAGACTTTCCAGCATGGCTGGATCGTTCGTAAGCCCGCAGCAAGGGCCCTGATGCATGGGTTCTTCGCTGGCGGGAGGGAGATGTAGACAAGTCACGAACCCTGGGCACGACGCAGCAACTTCGTACCAGGGCAGAGGCGCAGCGGGCAGCTTCCAAGTTCACTGCGGAGATCAACAACGCGATCGAAGTCGCAACCTTCGGTCAACTGGTGAGACGCTACTTGCGAGAGGCAATTCCAGAACGTCAGTCCACAGCAGGGCCCTTACGGTCCATGTTGAACGCGCGCGTTCTTCCCGAGTGGGAGAATGTCCGCGTGGTCGATATGGCGAAGGACCCGATGGCGGTGGAGCAGTGGATCAAGGGATTGCAGACCCAGCCGAGGAAGAAGCAAAAGCCGCGCGATCTTGCTCCCAAGAGCAAGTTGCATACTCGCGCGGTGATGCATCGGCTCTTTGAATACGCCATGCGTTGGCGCTATCTGGATTGCCAACGCAATCCGATGGGCCTGATCGAACTGAAAGGAACGAGCAGGCGGGTCCGTCCCATCTACCTGTTGACCCCTCAAGAGTATTACGTGGTGCTTTCCCATCTTGCTCCGCACGTCAGGCTCATGGCGATTCTTGCCATGAATACGGGTATGCGTATGAGTGAGATTCTGGGATTGCGGTGGGAGGACGTGGACTTTGCGCAGGCGACCCTCACGATTCAGCGCTCGGTCGTGGGGAAATACGACGACGAGACCAAAACTCTGGCCTCCGCCGCGGTTCTCCCGCTGCACGAGATGCTGATTCAGGAGCTTCAGGCATGGAAGGCGCGGGAAGAGAGCGTGAACGGCTGGCTGTTTGGAAACATCGACACAGGCCGCCCATACCATGCCGACTCGCTCCGGCAGGACTATCTGGCTCCGGCGGGGAGGAAGGCTGGCGTTCCGAACCTGGGATGGCATGGCTTTCGCCACACCTACCGGGCACGGCTGGGCAACTGCGGGGTTGCGCCGGAGATCCAGCAGAAACTCATGCGGCACAGCTCGATTGATATGACGATGAGGTATGGACAGAACCACATGCTCGACTCAACCCGCCCCGCGAATGCGAAGCTGGTCGAGGAGCTATTAGCGGCTGGGGCGTTGGCAGCGGATGCGCCCTTATTGCGCCCTCAAATTTCCTAAGTGGTTGCGGGGGTAGGATTTGAACCTACGACCTTTGGGTTATGAGCCCAACGAGCTACCGGGCTGCTCCACCCCGCATACCCATAGTATCAAGGACAAAAACCCTGAGTCAATGGAGCCCCAACCACCCCGCCCGCGCCCCAACCGCGCCCGAACCCCTGCATTCAGCCCGTCGAACGCTGATAAACTTACAGATAAGCCATGTTTGAAAACCTCTCAGAAAAATTACAGCGCGCCTTCAAAAATCTTCGCGGCCAGGGAATCATCAGCGAAGAAAATATGCAGGAGGCGTTGCGCGAAATCCGCGTCGCTCTGCTCGAAGCTGACGTCAACCTCAGCGTCGTCAAGGAACTCATCGAGCACATCCGCGCCAAGGCCCTCGGACAGGAAGTCCTCACCGCGCTCTCGCCCACCGAGCAGGTGGTCAAAATCATCCGCGACGAGCTCATCGCCATTCTCGGCAAAGACACCGCGCGCTTCCAGTTCGCCTCGCGCCCGCCCACCGTCATCCTCATGGCCGGTCTGCAGGGCTCCGGCAAAACCACCACTTCGGGCAAGCTCGCCGCCTGGCTGCAAAAGGGCGGCCATCGCCCCATGCTGGTTTCGGTGGACGTGTATCGTCCCGCCGCCCGCGAGCAGCTCAAGGTCGTCGCGAACTCCATCAAGGCCAAGCTCTACGAGGGCGACACGAAAGGCGAGCCCGCCGGGACCCCGCTGGTTGAGCGGCTCGCCAGGGAAGCCCGCCGCGAGGCCATCAACAGCGGCTGCGACACCCTCATCGTCGACACCGCGGGCCGCCTCCATCTCGACACCGGTCTCATGGAGGAAATGGCGAAGCTGAAATCGCTGCTCTCCCCGCAGGAAATTCTCTTCATCGCCGACGCCATGACCGGCCAGGACGCCGTCCGCTCCGCCGACGAGTTCCACAAGCGCCTCGCCATCACCGGCACGGTCCTCACCAAAATGGACGGCGACGCGCGCGGCGGCGCAGCGCTCTCCATCCGCCACGTCACCGGCCAGCCCGTCAAGTTTATCGGCACCGGCGAAAGGCCTGACGCCTTCGAGCCCTTCCATCCTGACCGCATCGTCGGTCGCATCCTCGGCATGGGCGACATCATGACGCTCATCGAAAAAGCCGAGGAAAATCTCGACCGCAACAAGTCCGAGGAGTTCGCGAAGAAAGCTCTCAGCGGCGACGGCTTCTCGCTCGAAGACTTCCGCGACCAGCTCCGCCAGATTCGCAAGCTCGGCTCGCTCCAGAGCATCATGAAGATGCTGCCATCCGTCGGCCCCTTCAGCGGAATGCAGCAGATGGCCGGCCAGGTGGACGAAAAACAATTCGTCCGCATCGAAGCCATCATCAATTCCATGACGCAGAAGGAGCGCAATCGTCACGAAATCATCTCCGGCACCCGCCGCAAGCGCATTGCCAACGGCTCCGGAACCACCGTGCAGGAAGTGAACCAACTGCTGCGCCAATACGCCCAAATGCGCAAAATGTTCAAAGGCGTCGGCAAAGGCGGACTGCTCCAGCGCCGCGCCATGGGCATGCTCGGCGGCATCAAAGGGATGAGGTAGCGCTCCCCACGCGCAATGAGAGGTTCTGCAACGCCGCGAGTGCTTTTTCTCGCTTCCTCAAGACTTAGGCGTCCAGCCCATCCACTCCAGCATCCACCGCCAGGCAGCTTCGGTTGTCCTTTCTGCAGGCGGTTCAGGCGGAGCTTCCCGCGGAAGCACGACCGGCTTCCCGCCATAGGCCCGCGCCAGTTCGCGAAACATCTTCCCCTGCTCTTTCACCTTGCCGTCGTTCGTCAAGAGGCCCAGCGTGTACTCCACCGGGTTGAACGCAAACTTTCGGTTCAGGTCGTGACTGTCCCAGTAGGTGAACCAGTTCACGCCCGCGTCCTTCGCCGATAGCACCGTCATCTGCAGCCACTCCGCCTGCTGCGCTTCCGTCAGCGACGCAATGCAGGTGTTGAACTCCTCCGCCCACACGGGCCGCCGATGGTCGCGCATATAGGCCCGCGCAAGTGTCGCCATGGCCGCCACAAGCTGCGTACTCGGCGGATCCATCGGCCCGCCATACTTCAGTGCGCCCGTCCACCAGGGGTAGCAATGGATCGCCGGAAGCCGCTGCGCCGCGAGCGCCTCTGGCGAGAACGTCGTCCGCTCAAACCATGGTTGCTCGTCCACGCCATTTACATTCAGCCTTCCCGGAGCCGCCTCATCCATCAGCGCAAACATCCGCGTCATCCACGCATCGCCCTGCGCGGGCTCAGCAGTCCAGCAAGTGTTCAGCTCATTGCCCAGGTCAAATCCAATCACATTGGCATGAGGATGGATGGTCCGCGCCAGTTCCCGGACAAACAACTCCTGCGCATTCCACATCGCCGGGTCGGTATAGAAGCCGCTCCTCGCCGTGTGGAAGGGCGGCAGAAAGAACTGACCACTCAGTTGCCCGGTAAACACCGTCACTACCGCATCCAGCCTGCGCGTCTCCATCATCGTCAGCAGTTGGCTCAACCGGTCGAGATGCGCCCCGCTTACCCACGTAGCATTTGGCTGAAAGTCGGGCCAGATCAGCAGAATCCGCATATGGTCAGCCCCCAGCGCCGCAATCGCATCCAGGTCGCGCTCAATCGGGTCCGTCTGCCAGTCGTTCCAGCAGAACCACCAGTTGTGCGATGGCGTATAGTTCACTCCGAAGCGGTGAACCTCAATCGGCTTCAGCTCGGCCGCATCACCGCCCGTTTCACCAGGCCCCTCGCCTGCCATCGCGACCTGGCGCGTCAACAGATACCCCGCCGCGCCCAGACCTGACGAAAGAAAATGTCTTCGGTTCATCGTACCTCCCTGCCGTGATCCGCGCTTCCACAAGCACCGGGGCCTTATTATATTCATAAGGTTGCCAACGCCTGCCCTCTATGCCCCATCTACAGGACCAACTCGACGAAATCACCGCGAATACGCGGGATCTCGTCCAGCCCGAGCGGTTGGCCATCGGCGAGCGCGCTGTCGAGGACCTGTTCGCCACCGGCATCGAGGAGAGCATCCTGCCCGTAGGCGCCAAAGCCCCCGATTTCTCGCTCCCCGACTCCTCCGGACGCACCGTCAAATCGGCTGACCTGCTCGCGCTCGGACCTCTTATACTCAACTTCTTTCGCGGCCGCTGGTGCCCCTACTGCATCACGGAACTGGAAACCTGGCGCGACCTCTACCCCGCCATCCGCGAACGCGGCGCGCTCATCGCCGCCATCTCGCCGCAAACCATCCGTCAAAGCGACTTCACGCAAATCCAGCACAACATTCCTTTCCCGCTGCTCAACGACGACGGCTGCAAACTCTCCGAACAGTTCGGACTCTGCTACACCATACCGTCCTACCATCAGCAGCACTACCGCAGCGTTTTGGTGAATTTGCCCTTCGTCAACGGAGACCAGAGTTGGAACCTGATCCTACCGGCAACTTATGTGCTGGATAGCGACGGAACCATCCTATTCGCCGAAGCCCACGCCGATTTCCGCGTCCGCCCCGAACCCGAAGAAGTCCTTCGCTCCTTGCCTTCCAGGCGATAACTCAGAACGCGATGAAACGAATCATCTGGCTTACCCTCCGGCTGCTGCTGGCAGCAGTGGTTCTGCTCTACCTCATCGACTGGTCCATACTCCGCGTCAAAACAGCGCACGGCGCGGGCTACGGAACCGTGCAGGTGGATGAGTATCTCTCCACACCGCTCAAGGGAAGCAAGGACGAGTACGACTATATAGGTACCCAGCCCGAACCCTGCGCCCATTCCATTTTCCCGCACGGAGCCGCGCCCTGCTGGTGGCTCGTCCGCCACACCAGCCACTGGGAATAATCTGGACTCCCTCACCGAGAGTGGACCAGTTTCAATAAACTATCGAGCGGGAATTGAATCATCCTCTGTGCTCTCTGGGTGAGTTTGCCAGCAAAACACGGTGTCATCCTGAACGAAGTGAAGGACCTGCGGTTCGCTTCAGTCGAGATGAGTGCCATCCCCCGTGGCGCACCGAAGCGTGTGTGGTCTGTGGTGAGTGTGCGAATTGCCCGCAATCACTTTTTCTCCTCGTGATAGTCCTGTTCGGTATTGATCTTCCAGATTCCGGACTTATCTCCCGTTCCAGAAAGAATCTGATCGACCGAGGTCATGGCTGTAAGCATGGAATGGTCCTGGTTATTGTACTTATGCATCCCATTGCGTCCCACAAAATACAAATTCTCGAACCTGCTTACATAGTCAATAACTTCCTCAAACCGATCATAAGTTCCAAAGTAAGCCGGATAAGTCTTCGGCACTCTCACCACATGAGAATCCCGCACATCCGCCGCCCTGAGTATTCCGATCCTTTCAACTTCGGCAATGGCGAACGCGGCAATCTCTTCATCACACATCTTCCACAGCGGGTCCGCCTCGTAGCAGAAATACTCCAGCCCAATCCAGACCTTCGCCGGATCAGCCACCATATACGGGCTCCAGTTATTGAAGATTTGCAGCCGCCCCAGCAGCACATCGGGTTCCTGAATATAAATCCAGGTGTCCTTTAGCAGCCCGCCATCCGGCTCCGTCACGGCCAGTCGCTCGGCCAGCAGCCCCACCGTGATAAAGTCCCGGTAAATCAGTCCTTCGCTCACCTCGCGCACATTCGCCGGAACCTCGCAATCCAGCCCGCGAATCAATTCACGAATCGGCATCGTCGAAAAAACATAATCCGCCGGAATCGTCGCCGTTTCTCCAGCCTCGTTCACCGCGTCCACCGCGACAATATGATTGCCCTCCGCGCGCAGCTTCGTGACCCTCCAGTCCAGCCGGACCTCGCCGCCCTTTTCTGTAACTAAGTCAGCTACATGTTCCCAAAGCTGCCCTGGGCCATACTTCGGATAAAGAAACTTCTCAATCAGCGAAGTCTCCGTGCCTTTCTGCAAAACATCCCCGGACTTCCGCCGTCCAAATGTCTTCTTCAGAAAATGCAGCACCGCCGTGCGCAGCGAAAGCCCTTTGATCCGCTGCGCGCCCCACTCCGCGCTGATCTGGTCGCAGGGAACTCCCCACACCTTTTCCGTGTACGACTTGAAAAATGTGCGGTACAGCTCCACCCCGAAGCGGTTGATCAAAAAATCTTCCAGCGTCTTCTCCGGCTTGCGCGGAAACAGCTTGGCCCGCAGATACCCCAGCCCAATCCTGAACGTGCGCCGCAGCCCCAGAAGCCGCAACGTCCGCCCATCCAGCGACAGCGGATAATTAAAAAAATTTCGCAGAAAATAAATCCGGCTTCGGCGCGGCCTGACCAGCATCACCAGGTCGGAACCCTCAGCCGTTGCCGCAACCACCCGCTCCTGGTTCTGGTAGCGGACCGCGTGCTCGCCTTCGCCGAGGACCGGCATCAACTCGGCCCACCAATCCATCACGCGGTCGGATTTCGAGAAGAACCGGTGGCCGCCAATGTCCATCCGGTTTCCCTTGTACCGGATCGTCCGCGAAATTCCGCCAATCTCCCGGCTTGCTTCCAGCACAATCGGATGAATCTCCGACCGCCGCGCGAATTCCAGCGCCGCCGTCAGCCCTGCCGGTCCCGCGCCAATCATCACCGCGGTTTTCGCCGGTTGTGTCACAATTCGCTCCCATGCCGCGCCGGATTTGCGGTCCCCGTCGCGCGGACATGATTGTGCGGACGCGCCGGCGAGTCCACCGAGCGGCTGGCAAAACTTGAAAGCATGATTTTCCTATGTTGAGGTTTGATAGCCCTTACCGCAAGCATACTCGAGTGCACTCGCCGATCATCAGGCCGTAAGCGCCGGCTGCTCGTCCTCCGCCGCGGCCTCTTCGGGCGCCACCATCAACCCGCCCTCCTCGAGCCGGTAGACCTGGTTCCGCCACACAATTTCGCGGCTGCCGTAGCTGGCCGCCCAGTAAAAGAACCCCAGCAGATCGCGCAGCGGAAACAGCAGCGCCGTCCGCAGCAGCCTTCGCTCCCGCACCACGGCCCATCCCACAACCACCGCCAGCGCGCTTCGCGCAGCCACGCTATAGGCCAGCAGCCCCAGCCCCAGTTCGCGATGATGCAGCAGCGCCGCCGTGAAAAATGCCAGCACGCCAAACGGAACGCTGAAGGTGAGGGAAGTCCCAAAGTGCCCCTTGGGCCGCGAAAAGCGCGTCGACTTCATCCATCGGATCTGGTGTTTCTGCGAATCCGCAAAATCCGAATTCAGCACAACATGATCAATCACGTGCGTGGACAACTCCACTATGTGCCCGTTCGCGGCAATCCGGTTGCCCAGCACAAAATCATCGGCGCAATAGGCGCCCAGCGCGGCGAACCCGCCAATCTCCCCCACGCACTCCCGCCGAACCGCCATCGTTGGCCCCAGGGCGAACCGCATTCCTTCCATCAGGTCCGCCGCTACCACCCCGGCCGTCATCTCCACCGACATGCCCGCTGCTTCCAGCTTCGCCCAGAATCCCTGGTCTTCCGCCACGCCGCGATACAGGCAGGTCACCGCGCCCGTCTTCTGTTCGGCAAACGGGGCCACCACCTCGCGAAGATAATCCGGCGCAACCCGCACATCACTGTCGCTGATGACAAAAATATTGTGCGCCGCGGCCCGCTCCATCAACTCCAGCGTGCATACTTTGGCGTTGATCTGCCACGGCTCGCCGGTCAGCACATACTTCACCGGAATATGCGGATAAAGCGCCGCCACCCGCCGCGCCGCTTTCAATCCGGCATCGGACGCAACCCGCGCGCCAAACAAAATTTCGTACTCGGGATAATCCTGCTCAAAGAAAGTCGCCAGGTGCGCTTCCAGGTCCGGCTCGGCGCCGTACAAAGGTTTGAACAGGGAAACGGGAGGGAGAAACGTCCGGGTCCCCGCGCGCCGGCGGCGGGCGACGAACCGCCAGATGCCCACAAGCACCAGTACGCTGAAAACCGACGATGTGAACAGCCCAAAAAGTCCAAGCCCAAACAGGAGCTTAATCATAAAAAAGCTCAAACCGTTCCTCAGTCCTTACCAGCAATTCCAGGGCGCACTGCGCGCGGATTGTCTCCCATTACCAGACTAGCGTAGACAGGGAAAAATTGCGCGGTCGGAGGCTCCCGCCGAACCCGAAAAGGCAAATTCCAGGGAGCGCCCGCCCCTCAGCGCCGGCCCTTCGCCGGTTCCCCAACCGGGCGCTTCAGCGGAACCATGGCCGCCGCCTGCGGCGAAAGCCCCTGCTGCATCTGCGACAGCATCTCCGTGCGCACGTAGTCCACAAAGCTCTGCATCTGCCGATTCATCTCCTCCATCCGCTCGCGCATTTGCAGCACAATGGCGATGCCGGCAATGTTCACGCCCAGGTCGCGCGCCAGGTTCAGAATGAATTCCAGCCGCTCCAGGTCCTCCTCGGTATACAGGCGCGTGTTGCCTTCCGTGCGCGAAGGCTTCAGCAGCCCCTCGCGCTCATACAGTCTGAGCGTCTGCGGATGTATCCCATACATCTCGGCCACCGCCGAGATCATGTAAGCACCTTTGGATTTACGTTTCGTCGGCATACGGTTTCACTCCCGCCCAAACAGCCGCGGCGTCCCATCCTGCGTCTTCAGCGTCCCAAATCGCACCACGCGCGGAAAAAATCCGAAGAACTGCCCGCCCGTAATCCTATAGGGAACAAACGCCTGCACCGCGTATCCGCTCCTGTGCTCAATCTCCACCATCACCGCGTCCGTGTAACCTTCCTTCGAGGGCGTGGCCATCGTCACGTTCGACGCCGTGGCCAACGCCAGCAGCAGTCCCTTTTTCACGCGCTCGCCAAGTTGCTGGTAAATCAAATCCAGCAGCATCGCCGGGTCGGGAGGCATATCGTGCTGCGCCACCGTTTCCAGCGCCAGATGGCCGTCCTCGCTCATCCGGTGGCCGAACGGCGCGAATTGCCCATACTTGCGAAGCATCCGCTTGGCGTAGGTCGTGCTGGCATTCAGCACCTCGTTCGCGTCTTCCCGGGCCGCGTCTTCGGTCGCCATTTTCGCCGTCACTTCCATAACTTATAGACACAATGATCGAAATCCCGCCAGAGCACCACCCGATCCAGCGTCAGCCCATTCTTCTCCGCAACCCGTCGCGACTGTAGATTCTCAGGTCGAATCAGCGAGATCACATGGTCCACTTCAAGCTCCTCAAAAGCGTGGTCAATCATCGCTTTCGCCGCCTCCGTCGCAAACCCCTGGCCCCAGCATCCGCGGTGCACATGATAGCCGATTTCAGGTTCCATCGTGGCCTCGACTTCCTGCCACACAATCCCGCAGTCGCCAATCAGTTTGCCGGTGCGCTTCTCCACCATCCCCAGCAAGCCGGTTCCCGAAGCATAGCGCCCTCTCTGCAACTCCATTTTGTCCCGCAACTGCTCCCGCGTATACGGCGCCGGATACCAGCGCATCGTTTCCGCATCGCAATACACCTCCGCGAGCGCATCCTCATCGCTCACAAGCAGCGGGCGAAGCACCAGCCTTGCGGTTTCCATCCGCTTTACACCTTCGCCCACATCGCCTCGCGCGGATTCTCTGGATTCAGCTTCGCAAACTCCCGCAAAATCTCCTTTGAGCGCTCGTCCTGCACCTTTGGAACCATGATTTCCACCGTCACAATCTGGTCGCCGCGCTTGCCCTCATGCGCCGACGACGGAACCCCGCGCTCCCGCATCCGCAGCTTCTGCCCGCTCTGCGTTCCCGGCGGAACCTTCAACTGCGCCCGCCCGTCAATCGTAGGAACCTCGATCTTCGCGCCCAGCGCCGCCTCCGCCACCGTCGCCGGAATCGTGATGTAAATATCGTCGCCCTGCCGCGTAAACACCGGATGCGCGCCCGCGCGAATAATCAGGTAAAGATCGCCCGCCGGCCCGCCATTCACGCCCGCGTTGCCTTTTCCGGCCAGCCGAATCCGCTGCCCATCGCGCGTCCCCGGCTTAATCCTGAACTCAATCGGCTCCGTGCGCGTCACCGTGCCTTCGCCCTGGCAGGTGGAGCAGGCGTGCTGCACCTTGCCCGACCCTCCGCAGCGCGGGCACTGAATGTTGAATTTCATCCGCCCGCCCATCTGCGTCACCTGGCCCGCTCCGTGGCACTCCGGACAGGTCTGAGATCCGCCCGTTGAAGCCTTGCCCTTGCATGTCGGGCAAACCTCCTGCCGCTGGATTTCGAGCCGCGTCGTGCCTCCGCGAATCGCCGTCCAGAAATCAACGTTGATCTGATACTCGAGGTCGCTGCCCGACTCCGGTCCGTGCGCCTGCTCGCGTCCGCCGCCCTGGTTGAAAATCCCCGAGAAGATATCCCGAAAACCGCCCCAGCCCGCTCCGCCGCCCGCCTGCTGCTGCTGTTGCTGCCGCCCCGCCGCCCGCTGGGCGGCGAAGTCGTTAAAATCAAATCCGCCAAAATCAAACGGAACGCCCTGCCCGCCGCGTCCCGCGCCCGCATGGTGCCCGTAGCCGCCGCGCGCCGCCGCCTCGGCCTGCGCCGGATCAATCTGGTCGGAATAAAACCCGAGCTGGTCGAAAATCTTCCGCTTCTTCTCGTCGCTCAGAATATCGTTGGCTTCGGAAATTTCCTTGAATTTTTCTTCTGCTTTTTTATCCCCCGGATTCACGTCCGGATGAAATTTGCGCGCAAGCTTCCGAAACGCCTTGCGAATCTCCTCCGCCGTGGCCGTCTTCTTTACGCCGAGAAGGCCGTAATAATCTTTGCTCTGAGTTGGTGGCATCTTGTCTCTATATCGTCACACAATTGCGTACTTTGAAACCCGCCGCGATCGACGGCCCCCTTGAGGGGAGACGGGCTGCTGCGTCGGCTTGCCGAAAATTCGATGTCTTGAATTCGATGTCTTGAAGGGGACGGGCTTTAGCCCGCCCGTCGACGCCACCGAAGAAACGGGGCTTTAGCCCCTGAGGGAATCCGCCATTCACAACGCGACTCCTCCCGACACGCGCTTCAGTTCGCCTATTTTGCGGTCGCGCGGAGCGGGACGCACCTCCCGCCGAATCGCAGCCAGGTTGTTATCTGTGACCGATTCCAAATCATATTGCATCTGCGCTTTCATCCAGAAATCAGCCGACGTTCCAAAGCAGCGTTCCAAACGCATCGCCATCTCCGCCGACATCCGTCGCCGCTCCTTCACCAAGCCGGAAATCTGCCCAACTGGAACCTTCAAAGCCGAAGCAAGCGAAGCCGCCGAAAGCCCAAGAGGCTTCATAAAATCCTCGCGCAAAAATTCGCCGGGATGGATCGGAAAACCTCGATCCGATGCTTTTCGTGGAATCGACACATTCTTCAGTTCCACACCATCTTCACCGGAATCGGCTCAATCCGCCAGAACAAATCCGGAGCGTGCTGCTTCATCTGCCGCAGAAATCCCTCCGCTTCCTCCTTCGTATCGAACATGAACTTCTCGCAGACCTGTCCAGCTCGCAGTTGCTCGCATTTCCATAGCGTATCGGTCATCGCAAATTCCTCCACGGATGAAATGAAGGGGCATCCATCCGGACGCCCCTCGGAATGAT
>JBAUHD010000242.1:0-3066 GCA_049680085.1 Acidobacteriaceae bacterium | reverse complement strand
ACTTTGGCCTGTTCGGGAGTGGGCTCCGGTTCAGTTTTGGGAGCGGGCATGGTTACGACTTTGGGGCCTTTGGCTTCGGGCTCGGGTGCGTTTTTTGCTTCAGGCTGAGCGGAGTCCTGCTGTGAGGCGGCGGACTCGTCGCGCAGTGCGCCTTCGAGGGTGAACTTGCGGCGGTCGGTCACGGTAAATTCGGGTGGTTTTTCCGTCATTCGTCTTCCTTGGCTTTCGTTGGATTCGTGGTGGCGGTTATGGACGCGGAACGGGCGGAGCTTCAAGCAGCGTGGCGGCTCCGCCGCTGTGGGTGAGCGGCAGTTTGCCCTCGACGGCTTCCGCGCGGATGAAGCCCAGCGCGAGCGCGCCGGTGAAGGCGGGCAGTTGGAAGTGCGCGAGGCTGGTCAACTCGGCTACGGGATTTCGCTCCGCCTTTTCGGCGTTGAGCGCGATGGTCTGGCCGGGTTCGAGAGCGGCGGGAGCGTTCTCGACGGCGAACTGGCGCAACATGCGATGGACATTGCCGCGCGAGCGCACGCGCTCGATAATTTCCTGACCGAGGTAGCAGCCTTTGCTGAAGTTGAGGGCGCGGGTCTGGCCGGTTTCCTGGGCGAGGCGCTGTTCCTGAATGTCGGTTCCGTAGAGCGGCGTCGCTTCGAGGATTCGCAGCGCTTCGATGGCGGCGATCCCGGAGGGAAGGGCTCCGGCATTTAGCAGGGCAGTCCACATTTCAGGCAATGAATCTGCTTCCAGCACCAGCTCAAAGCGAGGGACGAGCGGGCTGTAGGCGTGGACGAGGATGACGTCTGTCCCGTTGACGCTGGCTGTCGCAAACGCGCCTTCTTCGGGGACGGAGGCTCCGAGGCGGTTGAGGATTTCCGCGGCTTTGGGTCCGGCGATTCCGAGGGTGGTTCTGGAGGCCTCCACCGGTTGAAGTTCAACCTTGTCCATGATGATGTAGCGGCGGAGGTGGGCGGAAAGGGCGGCCATTTGCGCGCGGCTGGTCTCAAAAAAATACGTGTCGGGGACGCAGAAGACGTTGGCGTCACCCTGGATGCGTCCCTGGGGGTTGAGGATGAAGCTGTAGTTCCAGCGCCATTCCGGCAGCGCCTTGATGGTGTTGGTGACCATGCCGTTGAGCCAGCGAAGGCGGTCGGCTCCGGTGATTCTGAGGGCGGCTCGGTAGCCGAGGTCATAGACGCCGGCGCCGGTGGTGAGCGCGGCCATTTCGGCATCCAAGGTGGAGAAAACGCTGGGGCTAAGCGCGCCCTGATAGAGGGCGGAACCAGCCGATGCCTCGCGCAGATGCGCGGCCAGAGGGGTTTCGAGCAGAGGTTCGGCGATGATCTCAGGTACGGCGCTCATGGCAAAGCTCCTCAGAAAATTATAGTCTCGCAAAGGGAAGGGAACGAATGAGGACACGGGGAACGCGCCGCTTCGCGGCATGGCTGTGGATTGCAACTTTGACGATGGCGCTGGGCGCGGGCCAGACCTGGGCGCAGGCTGGGGCGCAGAGTCCGCAGACGGCGCCTGCCCAACCGCAGACCGCGCCTGCCGGGCCGCAGACGAGCAAGCAGGAAAAGCATATTACTCCGGCGCAGGCCAAGGATCTGTTTGCTTCGGTCGATACGATTTTGCAATTCGCCTCGGATGATTCGAAGCTGCCGATTGAGCACAAGGTGAAGCGGCGGCTGACGACGAGGGACGCGGTGCAGAAATATCTTCTGGACAAAATGAAGGACGGCAAAGATGCGCGGCGGCTGGAGCGGTCGGAGATTGTGCTGAAGAAGTTTGGGCTGCTGGATGAGGATTTCCATTTGCAGCCGTTTCTCCTGAGCCTGCTTCGCGAGCAGATTGCCGGATATTACGACGCGAAGACGAAGACGGTGAACCTGCTGGACTGGATTCCTCCCGACGCGCAGAAGCCGGTGCTGGCGCATGAGTTGACCCATGCGCTGCAGGACCAGCGCGTGGGGCTGGAAAAATGGGAGGACCAGAGCCTTGAAGACCTGTCGCATACTGTTGCGGAGGACAACCGCCACATCGCGAGGGACGAGCAGGACACGGCGCGCGAAGCCGTGCTGGAAGGCCAGGCAATGGCGGTGCTGGTGAATTACGAGCTGCATCCGATGGGGCGCAACATCCTTTCGAATCCTGAGGCCGTGAAGAAGATGGCCGATACGCAGGGCTCGGACGCCGATTCGCCGGTGCTGGCGCGCGCTCCGCTGGTGTTGCAGGAGTCGCTGCTGTTTCCTTATCGCGAGGGGCTGAAGTTTGAGGTGCAGTTGCTGGAGGATAAAGGGGCCACCGGCGCGTTTGCCGGGGTGCTGGATCATCCGCCGGCGACGAGCTACGAGATTATGAATCCGCGCGCGTATGAACGCGGCGTGAAGCCGCCGCTGCTGACCATGCCGGATGTTCACGGGCTGCTGGACGCCGATTACAACCCCTACGACGTGGGCGTGATGGGTGAGCTCGATGTTCGGATGTTGACGGAACTGTTCGGCGGACAGCCGATGGCGGCCGCGCTGGCGCCCGCGTGGGACGGCGGGATTTATTACGTTGTGCAGAAGAAGGCGGCGGCGGACAAGAGTTCCACGGCTTCGATTGCGCTGCTTTATCTTTCGCAGTGGAAGACGCCTGAGGCGGCGGCGGCGTTTGCGAAGGTGTATGCCGGGGAACTGGGACAGCAGTTTTCCAGCGTGTCGCGCGATGCGCAGGAGGAGTCGGGCGAGGACGAGCAGATTTACAAGACGAATGAGGGGCTGGTGGTGATTTCGACGCAGGGGAATCTGGTTTTTGTGAGCGAGAGCTTTCCGCTGCCGCTGGCGCGCAAGCTGGAGTTTCTGATGGTGGGAGCGCAGGGCGGCGGAGAGAGCGTGGTTGCGGCGCACTTGCAGCCGGTGCGTCCGCTGACCGGGAGTCTTGTCCAGTTCTTCGCAAGCTGTGGAATGATGCGGGCCGCGCTCCATTTATACTGAGCTTTCCCAAACTCAATGTGCGGAGCGTGATTTGCAACAGGCGGAGATAGGAATTATCGGCGGCAGCGGCCTTTATGCCATGCCTGGACTGACA
>JBAUHD010000241.1:0-2686 GCA_049680085.1 Acidobacteriaceae bacterium | reverse complement strand
AGGCTCAGGGCTCAGGGCTCAGGGCTCAGGGCTCAGGGCTCAGGGCTCAGGGCTCAGGGCTCAGGGCTCAGGGCTCAGGGCTCAGGGCTCAGGGCTCAGGATCGTGTAGCACAAATTTTCGTTTTTCGGAATGCTGTAGTTCGTTGATTCTGCTGGGTTTTCTGAGGTGGATCATGGTATTGCAGTTCATTGATTCTGTTCGGTTTTCAGGGAAAGTTACTGGGGTTCGGCGATGGTGCTGATCCTCCTTTCTGGATGGAATAAAAAAGGGACCGCAGCGCGGTCCCTTTTGGTTTCTATTTCCCTATTCCTATTGTATCAAGTTCGAGGGAAATGAAATGCATATCCCGTGACATTCGTCACTGCCTGCGGCTCTCACAATCTCTACGCTGAATAGTTGAGGCTCAAGAAACGCCCCGACTGGAAGAGGCATGGTATGAGGGCAGCGAAAAATGACAGCAGCCATCGGTTCCTATTTCTTATTGTCACAGCATTGATTGCAGTCGCAGGCATGGTAGGCGCTCCCGCATCTGCCGCGAGTTCCGCGAATTCAGCCAAAGCATCCAAAGCGCCGACAGCGGCCAATATCGCGCGCGATCCTTCTGACCTTCCGCCTCCTGTGGGGAGCCGGCCGCCGGCGGTCGTGCGTGTGATGCTCACGGCGCGGGAGATGATCGGCCAACTTGATGGCGCGACCGGCACGACCTACCGGTATTGGACGTTCAATGGGAAAGTGCCGGGACCGTTCATTCGCGTGCGGCAGGGAGACACGGTGGTGATCACCCTGAACAACGACAAATCCGACATGCTGGTGCACTCCATTGATCTTCATGCGGCGCTTGGACCGGGTGGGGGAGCGGTTCTCTCTCAGGTTCCGCCGGGACAGTCGAAGACGTTCTCGTTTCAGGCAACGATCCCCGGCCTTTATGTTTATCACTGCGGGACTCCGATGGTCGCCGAGCACATGGCGAATGGGATGTACGGACTGATTCTGGTTGAGCCTGCGGGCGGCCTGCCTCACGTGGACCACGAGTACTACGTCATGCAAGGGGAGATGTATACGACCGCGCCGAAAGGAAAGCCGGGATTGCAGCAATTCAGCGCTCCCAATCTGATGCAGGAAAATGCTCAGTACTTTGTCTTCAATGGTTCGGTGGACGCTGCGAACAAACAGTATCCGATGCATGCGGATGTGGGGCAAACCGTCCGGATATTTTTTGGCAATGCCGGGCCGAATGCCACGGCTTCCGAACACATGATCGGGGAGATCTTTACCAAGGTCTATATGCTGGGCTCGCTGACCTCCCCGCCGCTGACCGGGATTCAAACCGTGACGGTGCCTCCGGGGGGCGCCGCGGTTCTGGAGTTGAAGGCGGAGATACCGGGCAAATTTTCCATGATGGATCACGCAATCACGCGTATGGAGAAAGGGATGCTCGCGGTCCTCGAAGTGAAGGGTCCGGAGAACAGGGCATTGATGCATGAGGGTCCAACCCCGCTGCCGCCGGGCCAGACGGAGATCAGCGCGATCACTCCGGCGGATATGAAGATGGAGGCCGAGGCCGCCCCTGTATACGCGGGAGCGCCCACCGGAACCGGGGCGATGGCAGGCATGGCGGACATGACCGCCGCCTCGGCTGCCGATACGGGTTTGATCCAGCCGAAATTCGATTTGAAGGCGGCGATTCATTCGGACCACAGTCTGATCGGATGCATGACGGTGTTGAGCAATGGGCGGGTCATGCTGAAGGTCTTCCATTCGCAGAAGGTTTATCGGCTTGAGGCGCGGCCGATGCTGTTTTCCGCGAATGCCAATCGCCTGGTCCGCGTGACGGGCTATCGCGGCAGCGTGCTTGCTGTCGAAGACCCGGCGGTTCCGAGCTTCGCGGTGGATGATCTGGATGTGCTGGCGCCCGATTGCGCGACTCCTGTATCGGCTGCTGCAATCAGGCAGCAACTGGCTCCGCCGACGGCGCCGATTGGGGGTGTGGTGAACATGGGGCACATGACCTTTGTGCCGGCAACCATCACCATCAACGCCGGGGAGCAGGTGGTGTGGAAGAACACTTCGGATATTTTCCATGACGTGGTGGACGATCCGGGCAGGGCGGTGAGCGTGATGGACGTGAGCCTGCCGTCAGGCACTGCGCCGTTCGCCTCGCGCTCGATGGCTCCGAATACCGTTTACGCTTATGTGTTCGACAAGCCGGGCGTTTATCGCTACGTCTGCGTGCTGCATGAGACGAGCGGGATGAAGGGAACGGTGATTGTACGGGCGGGATCGCTGGTCGCTTCCAGGGCGGGGTCGTCGAGGCAGAGAGCGGGGCAGTAGTGCTGGGCTGAGGGCTCAGCGAAACCCGCGTCTCAAAATCGAGACGTTGGGCACCCGCATCCACGTCAGGATCGTCGACGAAGATTGCGCACAGGATGTTCCCCACTCAAGCAAAAACGCTTGAGTGGGCCACCCGAAAAACTGGTTTACTGGCGCATGGATTTGGGATTGGTTTTTGGAGCGACTTTGGTTTCGTGGTTCTGGGCGGTGTTGGTGGGTTGCTGGGCTTCGGCTTTGTCGAGTTGGCGGTAGATGGTTTCGTTTCTCAGGATGGCCTGGACGTAGTTGCGGGTCTGGGTGAAGGGGATGGATTCGACGAACTCGTCCATGTCCTGGTAGGGGCGGCCGTCGCTT
>JBAUHD010000240.1:0-5785 GCA_049680085.1 Acidobacteriaceae bacterium | reverse complement strand
GGGCGAGCCGGTCATCGACGAGCTCACGCCCTCCGGTGGCAAAGCTTTGCCCGGCGCCCTGCTGCACGATTGGCGCGGGACCGCGTTTGCTCCCGGAGCCACGGCTGCCGACTTCGTGCGGCTGATGAAGGACTTCCGCAGCTATCCCCGAATCTTCGCTCCGCAGGTGCTGCATGCACGGGTGCTCGCGCAGCATGGCGACCATTTTCAAGTGGAGATGCGAATTCGCCAGCACCACGTCATCACGGTGGTGCTGGATGCAACCTACAATGTCACGTTCACACGGCTGGATGCGCGGCGCGGAACCAGCGTTTCACGCAGCGTGCGGATCGACGAGATTGGTTCGCCGGGCACGCCCAACGAACACGCGCTGAAGCCCAGCGAGGCGCATGGGTTCTTGTGGCAAATGAATACCTACTGGAGCTACGAGCAACACGACGGCGGACTGTACATCCAGGTCGAATCAGTTTCGCTCACGCGCTCCATTCCGCGCGGGCTGGGCTGGGCCGTGGGGCCGTTTGTGGAAAGCATTCCGCGCGAGTCGCTGGAATTTACCCTGCGCTCCGTGCGCAACGCATTGCGGAAATGAAAGCGGAAATGAAACGAGAAGGAGGCTGGAAATGATGACTGAAGCAGCTATGACCCCGGATATGGAGTCTTCGGCGATGCGGCGGGTGAACCGCTCGCTGACGGCTTCGCTGGAAAAGCAAGCCTTGCAGTGGATGGCGAGGCGCGCGCCGCGCTGGGTCAGATCCGACCAGCTCACGGTGCTGGGACTGAGCGCGCAGATCGGGGCAGGCCTCTGCTATGCGCTTTCGCGTTATGACCGGCGTGCGCTTCTGCTGGTGATTGTGTGCCTCGCGCTGAACTGGCTGGGCGACAGCATGGACGGAACACTGGCGCGAGTGCGCCATCAGCAGCGCCCCCGCTATGGCTTTTATGTGGACCACGTTGTGGACATCTTCGGAGCAGCGGCGCTGATGACCGGCCTCGGCTGCTCCGGATTTCTGCATTGGCAAATGGCAATGGCAATGCTGGTCGCGTTCCTGTTGCTCTCCGCGGAAAGCTACCTGGCGGCATACAGCTTGTCCTGTTTTCAGCTTTCGCAAGGCATCTTCGGCCCCACGGAGATTCGCCTTCTGCTGATCGCCGGAAATGTTGCGCTGCTGCGCAGCCCGTACGCGACGCTGTTCGGGCACAAGTTGCTGCTGTTCGATATTGGCGGAGCGATTGCCGCGGTTGCGATGTTCGCGATGGCGTTTCTGGTGGCCATGCGGCATACGGCAAGCCTCTATCGGCAGGAGCCGCTGCCGTGAACTTATTCCTGCGCTGGTGGAAGTTCAACCTGGTGGGAGCCATGGGAATGGCGACGCAGCTTGCGCTGCTGGCGTTCTTTCATCGCGTGACAGGCGGGCACTACCTTTTCGCGACGGCCGCGGCGGTCGAACTCACGCTGCTGCACAACTTCTTCTGGCATCGGCATTCCACCTGGCGCGACCGCCGCAACGACCCGCCCCTTGCGCAGCTTTGGCGATTTCATCTTTCCAATGGAGCGATCTCCATGGCGGGCAACCTGGCGCTGATGCCGCTCCTGTTCCGCGCGGCGCATCTTCCGCTGCTCCTCGCAAACTTCATCGCGATTGTTGGCTGCTCCGTAGTCAACTTCTGCCTCGGGCATTGCTGGGCTTTCGCAGTCAAGGCGTAGCTCGCCGTTTTTTTCTATTTTTTGCCTGGATTCGAAAAGATCGGGAGGTTCCGCGTCATCTAACGCCAGAGGAGAAGCCCTGGATGAAGAGCCACACCGAATATCTATTTTTTGACACCAGAGAGCGCAAGGAAATGGTCCACATCACCGATGAGGTGGAGCAGGTGGTGCGCAGGAGCGGCGTGAAGGACGGGCTGTGCTTCGTCTCGCCCATGCACATTACGGCGGCTATATACGTGAACGATCGAGAGAGCGGGCTGATCGAGGACATTGTCCAGTGGCTGGAGGAACTGGCGCCGGCGCGGCCCGGCTACAAGCACCACCAGACCGGTGAGGACAATGCCGATGCCCATTTGAAGTCGCTGCTGCTGCACCATGAAACCACGCTGCCGGTGACGAACGGCAGGCTCGACCTGGGAACCTGGCAACGGGTGTTCTATGCGGAGTTTGACGGGCAAAGGCGCAAGCGGGTGATTGTGAAAGTGCTGGGAGTCGATTGAGAGCGTCTCCAAATGAGAGCGTTTCCAAAGCGGCCTGTGCCCCGGCCAAAGCCGCGGCGGGGGTGAATCCTGCCCCGGAAACTGAGACAATGAGGGAGAGTCTATGCCACGTTCCGCCGGCCTTCTCGCTTTTCCCGACTTCAAAGGATTCACGCGCAAGCTGATCCTCTGGAACCTCGGGGCCTACTTCGCCCTGATTCTGCTGCATGTGGCTTCCGCGGGCGGGGCCGCCACACTCGCCGCCTGGACCGCGCTCGATCCTCGCTGGGTGCTTCACGGATACATCTGGCAGCTCGTCACTTACAGCTTCGTACACATCGGCATTCTGGACACGGCCTTCCAACTGCTTTCCCTCTGGTTCCTGTGCAGCTTTCTTGAAGGGACCCACGGGGCGCGCTGGGTGGCCGAGATTTACTGGACATCGGTGGTTGGAGCGGGGCTGGCCGCCCTGGCTTTGTACGCGATCTGGCCGTCCGGCCTCACCGTGCTTACCGGATGCTGGGGCGGCATTTTCGGGGTGCTGATCGCCTTTGGGGTTCTGTACGGCGACCAGGAATTCATGATGTTTCCGCTGCCCATGATGATTCGGGCCAAGTACCTGGTGTGGGTTTACATGCTGATTACGCTGGCCATGCTTTTTTCGAGCGAGCGGGCGTTCGCGTTTTCTCAGCTTGGCGGTGCGCTGTTCGGGTATCTGTACATCAAATTCGCGCCGCGCCGCGGATTTGCACGGGCATCGAGCGACCGGTATTTTGGAATCCGCAACAACTACTATCGCTGGAAGCGCCGCCGCGCCGCGCGCAAGTTTGAGGTTTATATGCGCAAGCAAAACCGCGAGGTGAGCTTTGACAAGGATGGCCGGTATATTGATCCGGACAAGGACCGGATGAATTAGCGGTTAGCTGAAAAGCGGGTAGCTGATAAAGCGGGCGGCTAAAAAGCGGGTAGGTAAGAAGCGGGCCGCTAAGAGCGCCAATGATGATTCAATCGCCAGCCACCCGCACCACCAGCCACCCGCTTCTTAACTCAAAATCGTGTATCGTGAAAATTTGCACCACCTAAATTCACTGAGGTTCAGGATTCGCGTGAAAGTTGTTGTCCGCGCCGTGTGCGCCCTTCTCTTTGTGGTTCCCTTCTCTTTGCTGGTTTCCTCCGCACGCGCGCAGGTGACGGCCGTGGCTCCGATTACGGTGCTGCCCCAGTACAACCATCGCTGGGAGATTTACGGCGGCGGACAGTATTCGCACTTCAATCCCAGCCCGGGGCGCAACATCCACGCCACCAACCTGGAGGGCTGGAATGGCACGGCGACGCTGAATGTCCGTCCGCTATGGGGAATAGAGGCGAGCGCGCGCGGGCTGTACGGCTCGATGAGCGTGCCTGAGAATTCTTTCGGAATTCCGGCGAGCCCCAAAATGTCGGAGTACCTGTTCCTGTTCGGCCCCACCTTCCGGCTTCTACGCGGAGAGACCTGGGCCGGCGGGATGCATTTTTTGATCGGCGCCGCGTATGGGTCCTTCGACAAGGATTTTCCAAGCGGCGTGCAGCCGAACGTGGTGAACATCTACAACAATAAGCTGGCCTTCGGCTCGGCCATCGGCTGGGTTCAGGACTACAATCTTTCGTCGCGTCTCGCGATTCGCGGCATCGCCGACTACCAGCCCACCCACTACGGATACACGTCGCAGAGCGAGTTCGCCGGATCACTGGGAGTGGTATTCAAGTTCGGCACCATCCGGAAATAGGTGCTGGCCGCAAGGGCGCACGCGCCTTCGGCGCCTCAGCCCTTCGTCGGCTTGATGTGCAGCTCCCGTAGCTGCTGCTCGCTCACCGGAGTGGGCGCGTCTACCATCAGGTCGATGGCCTTCGCCGTCTTTGGGAAAGCGATGACTTCGCGCAGGCTGGTGGCCCCGGCGAGGATCATGACCAGCCGGTCCAGCCCGAGCGCGATGCCGCCGTGCGGCGGGGTTCCGTATTGCAGGGCTTCAAGGAAAAATCCGAAGCGGGCCTTGGCCTCTTCGTCCGACATGCCGAGGGCGCGGAAAATTTCCTGCTGAATCTGCTGCTGGTGAATACGAATCGAGCCCGAACCCAGCTCCAGCCCATTCATGGCGAGGTCGTAGTAGCGCGCGCGCACGGAGGCCGGGTCAGAGACCAGCCGGTCCATGTCCTCCTCATGAGGCGAGGTGAAGGGATGATGCGCGGGCATCCACTTCCCCGTCTCCTCGTCGTGCTCGAACATCGGAAAATCCGTGACCCAGATGGGGCGGAAGGCTTTGGAGCCATCGACAATGCCGGTGTTTCGCTCCTCGGCGGTCACCACCTGATCCGTTACGGCGAACGCTCCGTGGCGATCGGCGTACTTACGCGCCAGTTCCACGCGGAAGTTTCCGGCCGCGGAGTAGACGGCGATTTCGCGCTCGGAGAGCCGCCCGGTCGTCTTCGTGTCCGACGCCTGAATGTGCGTAGCCGCGTCTCCAGCAACGAGGATGAGCAGGTCGTCGGGTTCGGCTCCGGCCAGCTCGCGAACCTTCGCGGCGGCTTCCGGAAAGCCCTTCTCCAGCCGCTTCAGGTCGTCAATGTACTTCGCGCCCTTGCGCGTGTCGAAGAGCGGCTTGTTGTCATCGCGTTCCTTGCGCGAAAGCTCGCCAACCTTGGGAATGCGCAGCGCGACTACCGGCAGGTTCGGATCAATCGCCAGCGCGGCGAGATTTTCCGTCGTGAACGCGGGCTTCCCGTCGGCGAGGCCGGGCAGGCGCAGGTCGGGTTTGTCGATGCCGTAGTTGCGCATGGCGTCGTCGTAGGTGATCCGCGGGAAAGGCGCGGGCAGCGTGATGCCAACGGCCTTGAACGCGGCGGCGAGAAAGCCTTCGACCACGCCAAAAATGGTCTCCTGCTGCGGGAAGGTCATCTCCAGGTCAATCTGTGTGAACTCCGGTTGGCGGTCGGCCCTCAGGTCCTCGTCGCGGAAGCAGCGCGCAATCTGGAAGTAGCGGTCCATGCCGGAGATCATCAGAATCTGCTTGAACAACTGCGGCGACTGCGGCAGCGCGTAGAACTCGCCGGGATGCACGCGGCTGGGCACCAGATAATCGCGCGCGCCCTCGGGGGTGGAGCGCGTCATGAACGGCGTTTCAATCTCGAAAAATCCCTGCTCGGAAAGGTACTCGCGCACGGCCAGCGCGACCTTGTGGCGCACCTCGAAATTGTGCTGCATCTGCGGACGCCGTAGATCGAGATACCGGTACTTCAGCCGGACTTCCTCATTCACAATCGCATCTTCGGAGGGCGAAAATGGCGGCACCTTCGCGTCGTTCAAAATGCGCAATTCGCTGGCAACAATTTCGATTTCGCCGGTCGGCATTTTGGGATTGATCACATCCTTGCCACGCAGACGAACTTTGCCCACGGCGGCCACAACATACTCGGGCCGCGAGTGCTCGGCCTTCGCATGGGCCGCCTCGCCCAAGTCCTTGTCCAGCACGATCTGCGTGATGCCGTAGCGGTCGCGCAGGTCAAGAAAAATGAGGTCGCCATGGTCGCGGCGGCGGTTGACCCAACCCAGGAGCACGACAGATTT